>JAHFHF010000111.1 GCA_023247055.1 Candidatus Omnitrophota bacterium | reverse complement strand
TTCCAACTTCCAACTTCCAACTTCCAACTCGCCCCCCCCCTTTTTCTCCTTCCACCTTCGACCTTCCACCTTCCACCTCTCCTACCCCCATCAATAAATTCGCATCCACCTTAAAAATCTTGCCCTCAAACTTATCCTGCGGAATCCACAACGCCTGAATCTGCTTCTTTTTCAAAAGCTGTTCTGTTTTACCTCCAGCAATTTGAAGCAGCACAACTCCGCGTTCGTTTGTCTCGAAAACAAAAAAGCGCCGGTCTTGCATGATCACAAGGTCGCCGCGCTTTAATGCGCTGCTATCCGCAGCCGGGACCGTGTATTTCTGCCACGGGCGGCCTTTAACTAACTCTGTAAATTTATTCTCCGTAAGGGTTATTGAAAAAAGTTCGCTTTCTTTGAGCGTCACCGGAACTTGGGCTATTTTGGCCGACTTTGCGAGAGTTTGGAAAGTTTTCGTTTCTCTTTGCAGCACATTGAAAAGCCCGGCAATTTCTTGTTTGTGCACCCGCCAGGCAATTCGCGCCGCTTGAACATTCTCCTGCTTTTCAGGCCTGCGGCTATTCGTATCATCCCAAACCTGAGTTGTCCGGTCGCCTTTAAGATCTTGAACTCTTTGGCCAGAACGCTCAAACCTCCAGGGCATGCGAGCAACATTCGGCCTCGCGAGCAATCCCATTCCCTCAAATTCATCAAAAAACCATAGCCGCATCGGCATAGGGTCCACAATATCCACCCAAACCTGTTTAACCCTCGAAAGATCCAATGATGCTGACGCGTCTTTGATGAATCCAAGATTTTTTTTCTTTCCACGGCCCTGAGAATAGTTTGCTTCCACGGAATGAACTTCCGCATCCGACGGCACAAACCGCAGTAACGGGAAAACCGCATCCGTATCCTGTGCGCTCTGAAACCGCGCAAAATCCGAACCCGGCTGCGCAAGATAAAAAGCACTGGGTTCATTGCCAAAATTTCTCCAAGCGTCGCCCGCCGTCAGTTCTTCGATGCGCTGCCAGCCCATTTTTTCCAGAAGCGCCGCCAGCCGGTAGGCTTTATCGCGATGAGAAATATCCTGTCGGCTGAGATCCAGCGGATCGAAGGTCAATGAAGCAGACGAGGTGGAAGGTGGAAGGTCGAAGGTCGAAGGTGGACTGACGGTGCCAGGCCCCTGGGATGGCTTTGATTTAGGGACTGTCCCCGCGTCTATCGCTGCGTCCGGAGACTGTCCCTTTGAGTCTTCACCTTTTTTTCGCAACTCAATTTGCATCTCGGGAAACACGATATCCCATTCAATCCCCACCGCATCCTTTGCATCACTTCTGATAAACTTAGCTTCATAATCGCTCCGCATACTGGGTCCGCTGGCATTTTGCAACAGCCGGGACTGCTCATGCACAGCAAACGAAAATTCATTCTGCGCCGATGTCCTAAGATTATCATCAGCCAGCGCCTGCCCGGTATAAACCATACGGATCAGGGGCTTGCCTGTTTGCGCATCACGCTTCAGCGTGATGGACTTAAAGACCTCCTCGACGCGCGGTATTTCCCCGGCATAGTCCTTGACCGTTCCCCAGTCTGCCGGAGTTTCTTTCATCACTCCCATCTGCAAAACGGCCTTTCGCATATATGGCTCGGCGCTCCATTCCAGCCGGAACGTCAGGGTCTCAATAGGCTTGTGAACACTTTTTCGTTTTATGGACAGCGTCCCGCTGGATGGATCCATTGTAAAAATCTCGTCTTGTTTGGAATCCATCCGGTCATAAAAAATAAAAATGGGATTTTCATTTTCATCCTTTGCTGAACGAACTCCATAGCCGCTTGACTTAACACGCTCCTGTAACTGCGGCAGATTCCTATTGGCGGCGGCCGTATTTGCAAATTTTAACAGCTCAAAAATATCAATCTCTCCAGCCGGTTCGTCCGTAGTCAAGCCCCCCCTGCCAGAAGACGATGAGACTGCTCTGGTGCCGTCTGATGGCTCAGATGCGGATGGCGATGCTTTTTTTACCGGCGCTGCATTGGCCGGGACTGGCCCTACATTGCTTGCCGGCATAGACGCGTCGTTTTCCTGCCGGCGCAATTTTGCTTCTTCCTGAATCACAATGCGGAAATCAGGAGTTTGCATCACCATGCCGGTTTCGGGTGAAAATGAAGTTGTGTAAGCTTCCTGGTATTGGGGTTTGAGTTTTTCGATGAAAGTCGGTTTGAATAGGATTTTTTTGATCCAGTCCGGATTAAAACTCTTAACCCCAATCTGCAATTCAGGCACTTTGTTGTTCGATCCGGCAGGAGCCAACTGCACGCTGGCGATATTGGGAAACCGCAGGTCCGCTAAAGTTTCTGAAGTGCCCGGATGAATGTAGTATTCCAAAAATGCGGACCCCAATAAAAACTCCAGCCCAATAAAATGAGACTTCCGTCCGTCCAGATGCTCGTCTGGAATGGGCAGCAGAATGGAAGCCTTTCCACTGCTGATATTCTCTACCCAGACTCCGGCCTTGGCGTACTTCTCCGTCATCGTGAGTTTATTCCAGTCGCCGCCAGCCGTCTGGACTTTGAAATGGGGATTGTTTTCAAAGGCCGCTGCAACCGCTTCTGAGGATAAAGGCCTTTGTTTAAAAACGCGCAGAATGTCTAGCATATCCATCACCGGTGCCGCATTTGCCAACGCCGTCTTTTGTGGATTTGCCGCAGGGATAACGGGGCTTTGACCTGATTTCGAATCTGTCTCTGGGCGCGTCGCCGGCTCGGATTGATTTTGTAAAATCCGGGCTAATGCTCCAGTTTCGATAAAAACAACCCGAACCTGATCTGATTCCAGGGTGAGTATTTGTCCATTGCTGGACGTGCTGATCGCAACATCGTTTAACCGGCCTTTGCGCTGCTGTTCGTTCAGTTCCGCGTATTTTTTTAACAAATAAAATATAGTCCAGTTGACCGGAATGTAAACTTGATGTTTCCCATCCTCACTCTTTGATCCATCTAAAAGCAACGCATCATCGATATTGATGTGGTTTGGCTTGGCTAGCTGTAGGATTCGCGTCTCGCCCCAATGCAGTTCCGCTTCTTTAACGGTCAGCACATTGGCGGTGCCCTGGGTAAAACGCGTCCAAATTTGATCAGCCTTGGCACTAATGTAAGCCGGCAGTCGCTCCAAATCTTTTAAACTTTTCTCTGAACTTACTACGAAATTGGATAGCGCGGTTGTATACCTGAAGCTATGTAACCCTGAGGGCCTTACAAGTTTACGCATTTTCTTTTCTGCCTCAGGATCATTTTTCTTGATTGCGCGCGTATCCCCAAAACGCAGGGCATTCTTGAGACCGCCTTTTGCGTTTTGCACCAGCTCCGCAGGCGTATCCGCACGCGCCTTCGGCGGCGTTGCTCCTGCGGGTGTCACAGGAGATGCGTCGCCGGCAGGGGTCGTTTCCGGGGTTTTAGGCTTGGCCGGTTGATCAACACGGATGATAAAATAAAAATCATCGGCTTCGAAACGCAGGCCGCGGCCCGTCTTGAATTTAAACATTTTTGCCAGGGGTTGACCGGACTTCTTAAGTCTTGGGTCTTGTGCGGCAGCAAGACTTTTCAGACCTTTCCACTGAGTGTCAGAAATAGACTCGTAGGTTAAAACAATAAAACGTTTTCCTTTCGCCTTGGCTTCTTGGCCCGCATGAATTTTTTTGAGGCCATTGGTTTTTCCTACAAGGGTCTTGTTTAAAACTAAAGCCTCATCCGCCGTGCTCTTTATTTCGTCCACCGAGAATTCAAGACTTGAGACACCCTCCTGCCAATCAAATATAAGATCCACGGCCTTGTTGATTTTGCGGTTGATGATAACGCGAAGTCTTGCGCTTCCGTCTTTACCTTGATTATCCGACATCGCCCTAATCAGTTCTAATGTGGCCAACCGGCCGGCCCTGCTCGAAGCAGTACCAAATAAACCCTCATTAATGATGTTCTTCGCATAAGGAGTACCCTCTAAGACCTCTGCCAGAGTCTGCCGTGTAACGAATCCATGCTCCGTTAGTTTCAGGATATTGCTGATATCCGTCGCTTCCGGCGGAACCGCAAAATCATCCCCGGCAACAAGCCGCACATTTTTGCTGGAAGCAGCCGGTGCAGCAGCAGACGAAAAATTATCAGGAGGGACTGCCCCTGCTGCGGGTACTGCTTCTAGGGGCTCCACGTCTGCATTGAGCGTAAAAAAGACGACGGATCGATTGGCCGAGGACGCAACAAAAAGAGGCTGACCGTCCTTGATGACTCCCGTGAAACCGGCATACAACACATTTTCAGTATTGCCCTTGTCTTGAAAGGAAGCCACTTCTTGGGTCGTTTTATTTGTCATGTCGAGCGTAAAAATCCGCACAATACCGCCATTGAGCGCCGCCACAAAAACAGGTTTGCCCTCCAGCAAAAGCCCGGTATTTTGCACAAAACGCACCCAGTCGGTTTTCGCGTTAAATGCGGCGATAGGCTGCGTCGTGCCGTTAGCGATATCCAGAGTAAAAAAGCGGACTGTTTTGTCGTCGCCGGCACTCATAAAAACGGGCAGTTCGTTTTCGAAAAGACCTGTATTCTGAGCAAAATTCACCGCTTCAGTATGCTCTTTAAAATTCGCGATAGGCACCGCTTTTCCGGATATGAAATCCGGAACAAAAAATTGGACGGTACGATCATCGGATGCGCTTACAAAAACCGGCAAGCCGTCTTCGAAAAGCCCCGTATGCTGAGCAAATCGAACTGACTTGGTGTGAAGATCCGACTTGGCAATCTCCAATGTTTTTTCAGTTTCAACATTCAGCGTAAATAGGCGCACGGTATAATCGTTCGAGGCGCTTATAAAAATAGGCAGACCGTCTTTGTTGAGTAATCCTGTATTTTGAGCAAAGTGGATGCGGTTCACCGCTTGCTCGTCAAAAGAGGCGAAAAGATAAGTTTTCCCCGTCGCAAGATCCAGCGTAAAAAACAGGACCACCCCCTCATCGGTCGCACTCACGAAAACAGGCAGACCGTCTTTGAGCAGACCGGTATTTTGGGTAAACATCAACAGGAGACCGGGCGCGAAATCACTCGAAATGATTTTTGTTTTTTTGTTTTTATAATCTAAGGTATAAAAAATAGCCGCCCTGTTCGCCGAAGTCACAAAAACAGGCTCCCCGTCTTTTAAAAGCCCGCTATTTTGCGTGGAATAAGCGACAGTCCGAAGATAATCCAGCCTTGCGGCAACTTCCGCCTTGATCGAAGCACCCGTCGGAATCAGTTTTCCAACCGGCTGCGGCGTTGTCATCAACAGAAGCGGGTTAAGATTGTCCTGGACAAGCCCCGCGGCTGCAGGCTTTGACGCCGGATTGAGCGGTTTCGGTCGCACGGCAGAAATGGACGGGATATGCAGTGCAGAAAATTTTAAAGAACCCGCAAAAATTTCTTGTTTATCGACATAAACGGTGGACTGCTCTCCTTTTTTTCCGCTATAAACGATGCGCGCACGGCCAGACTCATCGACAAAGCCGGAGACACCTTCGCTTCCATCGAAATCCGTGTTCTGTTTTACATCATCCACGTAAGCAGACCACTTATCGTTGATGCCTCCCGCATAAACCACATGGATTTCCCCTTGATGATCCAGAAGACCCGTCACGAGACTGAATTGCTTCGGCCACAAATCATCAAAATCCACGCTTGTCTTGTCACGATCCACATAAATAGCCCACTTTTTTTCCTTGTTTTGACCGCCGTAAATCACACGCACCTGGCCGTCATCATCGACAAGGCTGGAAATATTCCAAATGCC
>JAHFHF010000110.1:2288-5960 GCA_023247055.1 Candidatus Omnitrophota bacterium | reverse complement strand
ATCTTTTAATGAAAATATTCCCGCCGAAAGAGACTTGCGATGAAACCGGGACGAGAGTTGATCGTGTGCACAGGTTTATGCGTCATGCTGGCTTTACCGCATGCGGCCGCCAATGGGCCGACGTCGCCGCGGGATATGAAAGCTTCCAGCCAATCTGAAGACCTTCTGCAGAACCAAATCAGCCAGCTTGCGCTGCGCCAGCAAAAAATTTTGGCGCAGATGAGTGAGCGCATTGTATATATCGAAGATCAGATGCCAAAGCTGGCCCTGCGTTACCGGACCCAGATTGAGCGGCTGCAACGAGCCCAGAGTTATATGAAAGATGCCGGTGCGAGCCTCGAAAACGCCGAACTGGAAAAAGCCTTTGATCAGCAGGCCCATTTTTTTCAAGAAGCCACGTATGTGTTTGTCGAAGGGGTCAATTATTTTCGCGATGAAAAAGAAAAGAAAAGTATGCCGATCGGCACGTTTCTGGACCGTGAAGGTGACCAAGTGCGTTATCCCAAGGAAAAAAAGATGACACTGGGCCGCAAACCTTTTTTTGATTCAGACAAATTCAAAAAAGCACCGGTGATTACACATTCGTATAAAGAGATCGAAGACAGTGACCCCAAACAGGATACTTACCTCGAAGTCCCCGAGCAGCGCACGCCGCGTATCTTTGGACAAAAACCGGAGTCGGAGCCGCGTGAAAAATCTCCCGGTGTGAAAGAGGGTGGTGTCCGGGAGGGGGGCAGTAAAGCCCGCAAGGCCCCGGCGACCCATCCGGCAGGCACGGCCAAGGTCTCAGGCACTTTGTCCCAACCGGATAAAAAGCCCTCCGGCGGACTGCCCCAAGGCGTTGCCGAAACCAAAACCGCCGATATTCAAGATCCACGCAACGCCAAAGTGAAGGCGGGAGGCGGGGGTGCGGGCGCCGGGACCGGCGCGAGCGGCGGTACAAAAGAAGGGCTCAAGCGTTCAGGCGATGGTACGCTGCCGGATGGTCAAGATGCGAATCCGCCCGTGGAAAATCAAGCCGGAGAATTACGCTCCACAGTGCAGAACACGTCCGGAAACGCGCAAACCGAAGGACAGCAGGCGGGGCAAGCGGGCGGTGGAATCGCGGGTTCCACAATTAAAAATACGCAAGCCGGAGAGCCGTCAGGTCCGATGATCAACTCGGCCCCTGAGACTTTAGACGGAGGAAGGCAGTCTGCCGGAAAAGGCACGGGCAGTTCAGGCGGTATCATGATAGCCGATGAAAGCCTGCGTGCGGGCAGCGGGACAGGGCAAGCGGGAATGCCTATGCCGCTGGTATTTTCAACCGATGCGTTGAAGGCGCCCCCCGGCGGCAGCGATGCTACAGGCGGCGGCACCGGAACGCAGGGAGAACTCAAGCCTTCGGGCAGCAGCGGAACGACGCCGGCGGGGCAAACGGCAAATCCAGCGGCAGCGAATCAAACCGCAAAAAGTGCGGGCGGTTCCGGCGGAATCATGATGGGGAATGGAAATCTAAACACAGGCGGCGGGATGGGACAAGTGGGAATGCCCATGCCGCTGGTATTTTCAAGCGATGCGTTGAAGACGCCTTCTCAAGGCGGCAGTGAGGCTGTGGGCGCAGGGACAGAAAACGCGCTACAAGTTTCGTCAGCCGGGGGAGGCGCTGATAAAAGTTCGGGAGCAGCGCGTGGTGCTGGAAATTCACCGCAAACTCCATTGGCGGCAGACTCCAATGCCAGCATAAAAAGTGGAACGGGTTTGATGCCGTCTGCGGAGCAAACCATGGCTCAGCCGGAAAATTCCGATACAGACGGCGCGACGCATTTACGCCCGCGAAAAGTAAACATCGCCGATATTAAAAAAATTTCCGATCCGCTAAAACAGAACAACGGGTTTGAACCTTTGCCGGCAAAAATGCTGCCGTCCAAACCGGAAAGCGCAGAGCGATTGACGAGCGACCGCAAAACATCGGGCGATAGCCGCGGGCCGGAATATCAGGGCAAGCTGGCAGCGACGACGGCCGGAGAGGCTGCCGGTACGGGCATGGCGGAAGCAAGCCATGCGGCGAACCCCGAACAAACCGGAAGTTCCGGTTTTTCAGCAGGCCAGCATCCCGTGGCGTTTGATCAGCAAACCGAACGTCAGGCCCGTGAAGCGGGTTCAGGCGCTGCACCGGCCGCAGTACAGGGAAGCGCCCAGACTTACAAAGAAAATATCGCCGGAGGGCCGCCTCAGGCCGGAGCTGTGCCGGGTGAGACGAAAACGGCAACGCCGCCGGAAGCCATGCGCACGGAACAGCAGACGCCGCATCAGCAAGACGACATGGTCCCCGAAGACAACAACGTGGCTGCGATCCGCGAATGGCTGATGCAGGAACGCCTGCTGATCCAGGAACTTAAAAAATTCAAGCCAGTCCGGCAGTTGAATAACCCTAACCCGCCGTGGGAATTTTACCTGCTGCGCCAGCGGCAGCTTCTGGACCAGATCCGTCAAATTCGAAGAAGGATTGAGTTTTACGGAAAAAAAGACGAATATTTTATTGAACTTCGCAAAGTCTCAAAAATTGCCAATCGCTTGCTGGACCTTTTAAATGCCGGGGAATACACCGAATATGTGATCGCCGGAACTTCACTGGATGATCTGCTGGAAGACATCCGCAATAGCGAGGAACGCGTGCAAAATAAAAACGCGCAGCTTTTTTCCGAACGCGCCGTCCGCGAGAGTACCGTTCCGGAAAACTACCGGGCCATGGTTGACCGCTATTTCCAGCGGTTATCCGAGAATTAATCCTTGATGACCCCCATTATTTTTTTAAATCCGCTGCCTTGGCCTCTTTGCGCGGCCCTTATCCTGGCAGGTTTGGGCGTCTTGTGGCTGACCTGGCAAGAAAGCGGCACGCGCCGCCTGCCGCTTTTTCTGCGTTTTCTGCTGCTGGGATTACGCGCCCTTGTTTTGATTCTGATCGGCCTGCTTTTATGCGATCCCGCGCGTTCGCAAGGCCGGAATTCACAGAATGATTGGCTGGGTGTCATTCTGGATGGTTCGGCCAGCATGCAGGTGCGGGATCCTGAAGTATCGGCGGGCCGTCTTGAAGTTGCGCTTAAAGCACTGCTTCACGCGCCTTCTTGGAAACATTTGAATTCGCTTTATCCTGCGCGTTATTTTATTTTTGACCGCCGGGTGCGGGAACTCGAAGGGCCGAAAACAGCGCGTACAACACAGTACTCCAGCCGGTTGTTTAGCGCACTGACGCGGCTGGAATCGCAGCATGCGGATGATTCCAAACTGATTGGCTGGATTCTTCTCAGTGACGGCAATGCGACGGATACGCCCGCGGCGCCGGAACATTTCTTTAAAACTTTGAATCGTGCGGTGACGGTGATCGCAGCCGGTCAGCCGGGTCCGGTTTCCAATATCCAAATGCAGGCTCCCGAAGTGACGCCGGATGTATTTGCCGGCCAGAAGATTCCGCTGCATATTTCCTGGCAAGCGCAGGCCGCGGCCGGAACGCAGACTTCCTTGGAAGTCAAACTGCAGGGCAAACTTATTTTCCGGGATAACGTGCAGGTTAAATCCGGCGCCTTTGACGTCGAAGTTCCTGTGGACGATGAGGGGGTTTTACGGCTCGAGATTTTTTTGAGCCCTTTGCCTGACGAAGTTTATACGGAAGATAATCACGTTACGGTCTGG
>JAHFHF010000110.1:0-2248 GCA_023247055.1 Candidatus Omnitrophota bacterium | reverse complement strand
CGTAAAATACGGGTTTTTTATGCAGAATCGTTTTACAAAGACGAAAATGCTTTTAAAAAAGCGCTGGAAGAAGACAAAGATTTTGAAGTGCATTTTGCCTCGAGTCTGACCGGATTCGCCAAAGAAAAAGCAGTTCCGTTTGTGCTGGATCCGCTTTACGGATTGCCCGCCGATAAAAACCGGCTGATGGATTATGACGTTCTTGTGCTCAGTGACGTTAAGCGCGCACTGCTCAAGAACGATCAAATGACATGGATCCGTGAGTGGGTCCAAGACCAGGGCGGCGCGCTGATTATGGTGGGGGGGCTGGACTCTTTTGGCGACGGCGGTTATGCGCGTTCGCCGCTTGAAGCCATGCTTCCGGTCGAAATTAGCGAACAGTATCAAAAAGATATTTTTCTCAAAGCCCGCCGCACCGTCGATCAGCCTTTCCGCATCCAGCCTGCGCCGGGCGCGTTAGAGCACCCTTTGCTTCAATTGACCGGCCATGCCGCGCTTGATAAGAAACTTTGGAACAGCATGCCGCTTTTGGGCGGCTATAACTATGTGGGCCGTCTTAAACCCGGTGCCCAGCTTCTCTGGCAGCATCCTGCCGACAAAAGCCGTTATGGTCCGCGCGTGATTTTAGCCGTTCAATCTTTCGGCCGCGGCCGTGTGCTGGCGTTTACCTCCGACATCACGCCAAATTGGGGCACGGAATTTCTGAACTGGAAAAACGCCGAGCAGGGCTGGCTTTACGCGTGGTTTTGGCGCAATGCCTTAAAGTGGCTCAGCCGCAACCGGATTGATGCAAAAACAGAACCTTTGAGCGTCAAACAAAACCCTGCGCTTGCAACCGCCGATGAACCCCTTTCGTTTCAATTCATCTCGCCTGAGGGTATGTCAGGCCGAGGAAGTTTTGAACTTTACCAAAACACGCAGCGTATCGCCCTCGATTCGTTTGATCTTTTGCCCGGCATGGAAAAACCTGTCTTCAGTCCGGGCCGCCTCAAAGCCGGTGATTATCACCTTCTTTTGCGTTTGGCGCCCGAAGGCAAACCGCCCCTCCTTTCGCGGCATTATTTTACCGTCCATGCGTCACGCCTGGAAGCCGGGCATCTTGAAGCTAATCCCGAACTGCTGCAAACCCTGGCGTGCCAAAGCGGAGGAAATTATCTGCCTGCCGGCTCTTGGAACGGACTGGAGGCTGCGGTTAAAAAAATGCAGCGCCGGCAGCTTAAACAATCCGCAGAGCCCATCTGGAATAATGTGTGGATTTATGGAGCGATTTTAGCTATGGTATTTTGCGAATGGCTGATCCGCAAAAAGAAGGGGCTTGAACCTTGACGCTGCCGGTTTTTATTGTTAAAAATGAACCGCGGGAATCTGCGGGGCTCATTGAAACGGTTTTGAAGAACCATGCGGTGCCTCACCGCGTGGTTGAACTTAAAGAAGGCCATGATTTTCCCGACCCCTCGAAATGCTCGGCTCTGGTGGTCATGGGAGGCCCGGACAGCGCGAATGATAAAACCCCACGCATGAAAGCCGAGCTGGCGGGCGTGAAACGCGCTCTGGAGTTAGAGACCCCGTATTTGGGCATTTGCCTCGGCATGCAGGTGCTGGTCAAAGCAGCCGGCGGGCAGGTGGTCAAAAGTCCGGTGAAAGAAGTGGGTTTCCGCATGCCGGATGGACGGCCTTACGAAATTCAACTAAATTTTGACGGCGCCAAAGATCCGCTCTTTCATAGTTTCCGCCAGCGCGTTTTCCGGGTTTTTCAGCTTCACGGCGAAACCGTCGAATTGCCGCCGGGTGTGATCGCGCTTGGCACGGGTGATCCGGTTCCGGTTCAGATCGTGCGGGCCGGACGCAGGGCCTACGGCATCCAGTGTCATTTTGAATTGACACCCAAACTTTTTGAGACTTGGCTGCGTGAGGATGATGACCTTCAGAAAATGAATGCAGCGGATTTGAGAAGCGACTTCAAAGCCATTGAAAAGGATTATGAAGAAACCGGCGGGCTGTTGATCGAGAATTTTTTTACCCTGGCCGGCGTGTTTAAATAATGGCTTCGTCATTTATGAAGCAGCCAAATACCGAGGCTGAAGCAATCCCAATGAGGTGATTGCTTCGACTTGAGTTGAATGCCGTCTCGCAATGACAAAAAAAGGAGAACCTTTGTCATTGCGAAGCAGCGGGGTATTAAGGCTGAAGCAATCCCAATGAGGTGATTGCTTCGACTTGAGTTGAATGCCGTCTCGCAATGACAAAA
>JAHFHF010000047.1:3914-27001 GCA_023247055.1 Candidatus Omnitrophota bacterium | reverse complement strand
TTATGCCGCCAAGAGTTCAAATGAAAAAATAGCCGGTCAAGCGGCCGCGGCGGCTTTTGAAAAAGCTTTTGGCGAAAAAAAACATGGCTTGCAGCAGCCGCTTCTCGATTATTTCAAAGTCTATAAGCGCCGTTGGCATGAGCGAGTGGCGGAGTGGATCCATCCGCGTATCGACGAGGGCCCGGTTCGCATTGTCTGGGCCAATGGGCTCTACCATTTTCTCAATCTGAGTCTTTTCCATTTGCTGGTAATGCCGGCGTTGTGGGGCTTGATCGGACTGATGATCGGCGGAACGACCCTGGCGATTCTGCTTGGCGGGATTGTTTTTTTTGCCGTGCAAAAACCCTATCAAGGGCTGCTTTATGCACTGCGGGACTATGCGCAAAGAGGACGACAGGCCTATAGTTTTAAGAATGCTTCGGAGGCCAGCCCCGTCAAACTCAAGCGCAATGCTTCCTGGGGCCAGATCGCGGCTCAATATAACCGTTTGCTTGCCGGGTCCATGAGCCGCCCTGACCTGGAACCGCCCGTCCTGCGGCTGCATTTGCTGGAAATTCTTTTGCGGCCGTTGGAAGGCCATAAGAATTTCCGGACCCTGCTGGCTAAGATCAAAGCGCGTTTAATCAAGGTGCCGGCGGCTACACCCGAAATGCTGCAGCGCATTGCAAACGAAGAGGTCTTGCGCAGCCCTCTGGGCTGGCGCGACCCGGCGGTTCTTTTTTTAGAAAGTATTTTGGGCGTAAGATTCGCCGCACCGCAGGATTCTTTGAAAAAATTATGGCGTGAGAGAAATTATAAAAAAATAGGCGCTGAAGTCATTCGCCTTGCCTATCAGTTTGTTCAGGGATTTTTGTATGGTTTGACAACCATATTCTTTTTTATAGCCAGGCGATTTTTAAATTTTTTCGGACTTTATTTTTTGAGCGGCTATTTGGAACGGATCGAATTTTTTTTGGATTTTGCATTGGGCCGCAATCCGGCGATCCGGTTAAGGCAGTCGATTGTGCCGAAGGGCCGGCCGGTCATGGACAGTGGCGCTCAGACCATGACGGTGCAGGAGCAAGCCGGGAGGCAGGAGATTTTAAACTATCTAAGGGGTTTAGACGTGCCTGAACTTAACGCGCTCCTGCCCGCCGTTCAGAAAGACATCGTGTTCCGCTTTCAGGCTTTTTTTGACCCGGTCTGGTTTCCATCCATGCTGCGCTATCTCGTCCCTGAGCACAAAAAAATTCCGGAGGATCACCATGCCTGGTATCCCCAGCGAAAACTCCTGGTGCTCAGCAGGACAAATCCGGTTTTTCTCAACGCGCTGCTCGTGATCAAATTTTTGCCTTTCGCTTTTCAACACCAGGTTATTTTGGCCACCGAAAAAAATATCCATATTCCAGACCAGCAGTTTTTTAAAATCCAGCGCAAGGTTCTTTGGGCCATGGCGAAGGATTTGTTCCGAAAAAGACACGAAGCTAAGGCCGCTCCTCAGCATAACGCCTTGTTTGCCCACTTTTTGCTGGCTTTGGTGCCTATGTTGGTTATGCCGGTGGAGTCCGGGACGGCGCAACCCGGCCGCTTGGAAGTTTCCCGGCGTTCTTTTGTAACAGGGTCGATGCTCAAGGCAGCGGAAAGCACGCGGGTTGCTTTTTTTCAACTGCAGGGCCTATTGATTCCCGGGCTTGTCCCGCTGACGGCGCAGCCGCCGCTGACCGGAAACGAAATGCGCAAAAAGGGCTGGGCCGGATCGCTTTTCAAGCTCTTGCGGCCGCTTTTAAAAAATGTGAGCATGTCTATTTTTACGGTCACGCTGATGGCCGGCCTGTTTTCAGGCATTATTTTTCATCTGGACATGAGTTTTTTGGACGGTATTTTTTTATCCTTTAAAGATTTTCTTGCAAGTATTGACTTTTTAAATATCGGGCCTTGGATCAAGGCAGGCTGGGAGAAAACGATCCAGATTTTTATCGGGCTTAAAATATTTTTTCGCGATTATCTGGCGCTGGACCAGATCAAGGCCTTTTTGATTTGGCTGGGTAGTTGGTTTGCATGGGTCAAACCTTTTTTTGCCGTCTATATAACGCCGTTTCTTTATAAAATCGCACTGCCGGCCTATTATTTTTTAGCGGCCGGCATTTTGGGATATGCGGCGCACCATTTGCACATGGGACTGCGCCGCTTGATGAAGGCGAACGCTTTAGGTTTGTTTTTACGCAAGACGGTTTATTGGAGCGACGTGCTCTATGGCGCAGCCGCTTTGGGTTCCGCGTATCTTCTTTCCTACGGAGTGGTTGATTTCGGCAAACCTGGAATCAATAACTTTCAGAATATCATCCGAAGCGCTCAGGCGCGGGGGCTGCCGCTAACTGGTTTTGAACTGGCAAGCATCATGGCGATGCTAGGAGCGCCTTTTTTTTCTATGATTTTTCTTCTTGGAGTTGGACTTAAAAAAATACATGAACGCTGGGAAAAATTTCCCGGCTTTAAACTCCGGTTTGCACTTTTTATTTCCTTGGCCATGGGGTTTATCACCTTCCCCACGCTCTATGAGTGGGTTTTTGTCTCGAATCCAACCGGTTCGGTCTATGTGCGTGAAGAAATGAAACAGGCAAGTGTTAATTTGCGCGATAGTCGGTTGGACATACAGGGGCATCTTGAAGCCAAAGTTCTTGCCGCGCAAACAAACGGAACGCAGATCCAATCTTTCGCGGATCTCATGAAACAATTCAAACAAACAGGCGTCGGTTCCTTAGATGCGGTGATGGCGTCCCTTACGGAAGCTAAATTTCTGCCACAATTTACAGGTATGGAAAATTTGATCCGGCCGTATTCGGGACGAGCTGTTTTGACGGATGAGAATGACAATTTTTTAACGCATACCGAAGACGGCAAGATCAAACGCGGCGGAACGCCGGAGCAAAACCTAGCCTGGCTCGGACGGCATAAGGCGGAAATGATCCAGGCTTTGAGAGATAACAAGCCGGCCATGCGCGGCAACAGCGAATTTTTTGACGATTTTTTTCAGCTAATGCAGATGAATGCCCAAGCGGCGGATAGAAACACTACTGCGTTTTACCGGGCTTTTACGTCCGAAGAATGGGAACTTGTTTTGGAGCATCTGTTTGAAATTGCTTCGGGCCGCATTGCGTATCCTAATTTCGGCGAGCAGTATTTTCACCAGACCAAGGCGGTCTGGAGTCTGAATTCTTTTTTGAAAGGGGGGACGCGATTTGAACTCGTCGAATCCTTTTCGCTGGAGAATGGCAAAAGCATCAAGGGTTCGCGTACGATGAGCCGCATTCCGGATGAATTAAGTGCGGTTTGGATACGAACGATGGAGAAGTTTTTAGCAGCGCGATCCACTGAAAAAGATATTCAGTATTATCTGGAGCTTGGCCGGGACGCGGGTTTTACGGATTTGATCGATTTAGTGCGCGAACGTGGTTTTGAGCCTTTGCGCCAAGCGGCTGAAAAGAAAAAGTCAGAAGAAAAGTCCGGCGCAGCAAAAAAACAGGCGCGTTCCGAACTGCGTAAAACGGATAGGGTTTTGAAACCAATTTTACAGGCGCTTATTTTAGACCGCCAGCCGCCGCAGCGGGCTGTAAACGCTTTTGAACGCGTATTTGAGAATACTGCAGATACGCAGGAGAGGCTGCAACTATTGCATGACTTTAGAATCTCTGCCCGCCGCTGGATCGCGCGGGCGGATTTCATGTCCGCGGCTTATGCTGCAGAGAGCCGGTCTTTAGATCTCACGCCGGCAGTGCAGACGGCTGTGCGCCGGTTTGTGCAAAGCGGCGCGCTTTATGCGTATTTGGCCCGGCAGTCGGGATTCCGTCCGAAAAGCCTGGAGTCTCTTTTGGAACTGCGCCGGCCGGCTGCTTTGGTTTTGCATGAGTCTTTGCTGCCCCAAAGTCCTGATGCGGCCAAAAACTTTACTGGGTTTGCCGTTGAGATTTTGAAACAAGGTTTTCTGATTTTGCCGCGGGATGCGTCCGATGCCCGCCTTCGGCTGGCGGCTGCCAGAACTTTGAACTCGATCACGGATCCTTTATTAAAGGCGCGTATCCGGCGTCTGCCGTACGTGCCGGATTTTCATCAAAGGGTTTCTTACAGCCTGCTCAAAGGCAAAATGCCTCCGTCCGTTGAAAAAAATCCAAGACTTATTCTTTGGAACCAGACCGAGGCGCCGCTTCAAATCCCGGTGCTTGAAAATGAGGACGTCGTGGCCGTCACGCTCGATGCCAAGGTTCTCCGGCTTCTAACCCTGCAAGAAGTCATTTCGATTTTATGGCTATTGTCCTTGGCGCCCGTGAAAGTCCGAAGATCGCTCGAAGAGCAGCTTGGCCTTAAACGCAACGGGGGAACAAACCTGCTACAAGGCGGCCGTGATTTTCTGCAAAACCTTGCACGGCTCGCGCAAGCCAGCGCAAGTTATGCCAGCGCCGCTTAACGGTCCGCCAGGGCCTACGTATCTTAACTACAAACGTAACCGCCCTCTAGGGAGTTCCCCCCTCTTAATCTCCCCCCGGAAAAGCACGGGGGGAGAGATAACGCATTCTGTGAATCATGAGCAGAATTCATTGTTTTTTCCTCCCCCGTGCTTTCCGGGGGAGGATCAAGGTGGGGGAAAAACACAATAAACCTTGCATCGAGTTAAAAACTTAGATGCGTAAACCCTGACACGTCTGGCATATCTCCGGTTCACGAATAACTGGCCGCATGTTATAATTCCCGCCCTATGCGCAAACTCAATCAACGCAGTTCGATTATGCTGGAAGGCCCGTCCCGCGCCCCGGCGCGCGCCATGATGAAGGCGATGGGTCTCGGCGATGAAGACTTGCAAAAACCCCTGGTCGGCATTGCCAATACCTGGATCGAGACCATGCCCTGCAATTATCACCTGCGCCGCCTCTCGGAAAAAGTCAAAGAGGGCGTCCGGAAAGCAGGAGGAACCCCTATTGAATTCAATACCATTGCGATTTCCGACGGCATCACCATGGGCACCGAGGGCATGAAAACGTCACTTGTCAGCCGTGAGGTGGTGGCGGATTCGATCGAACTCGTGGCACGCGGCCATTACTTTGATGCGCTGGTGGCCATTTCAGGCTGCGATAAAACCATTCCAGGCACGGTCATGGCGCTGGCGCGCGTCAATGTGCCGTCGCTCATGATTTACGGCGGGTCGATTGAAGCCGGCAAGTTCGAAAATCACGATGTCACCATTCAGGATGTTTTCGAAGCGGTGGGCCGTTTTTCTTCCGGCAAAATGAGCGTGGAAAAATTTTGCGAACTCGAAGACAAGGCCTGTCCCGATGCGGGCGCCTGCGGCGGGCAGTTTACCGCCAACACCATGTCCACGGCTTTTGCCCTCATGGGCATTTCGCCGGTCTGGATCAATGAGATTCCGGCGATGAGCTCTGAAAAGGATGCCGCCTGCGTACGCGCGGGCGAACTGGTTATGGAAGTCCTCAAAAAAGATTTGAAACCTTCGGACCTGATTACGCGCAAGTCGCTTGAAAACGCTTTCTGCGCCGTGGCTATGACCGGCGGCTCAACCAATGCCGTTTTGCATCTCCTGGCCGTGGCCCGCGAAATGGGCGTGAAACTTTCGATTGAAGATTTCGACCGCTGGAGCGTCAAGACGCCTTTGCTGGGTGACCTCAAACCAGGCGGCAAATACGTGGCCAGTGATCTTTACCATGCCGGCGGTTTTCGCCTCGTGGCCAAACGTATGCTGGACGCCGGCCGTTTGCACGCGGATTGTGTTACCGTGACCGGCAAGACGATTGGCGAAGAGGCGCGTGGGGCCGTGGAAAAACCGGGACAACAGGTCCTGCGTTCGCTTTCAGACCCGCTTAAAGCCACGGGCGGACTTGTGATTCTAAAAGGGAATTTGGCCCCGGAAGGCTGCGTGCTTAAAGTTGCTGGGGAGAAGCGTTTGAGTTTTGAGGGTCCGGCGCGTGTGTTTGAATGCGAAGACGACGCTTTTGCGGCTGTCAAAAAACAAAAGATCAAAGCCGGCGATGTCGTAGTCATCCGCTACGAAGGCCCGAAAGGCGGGCCGGGCATGCGTGAAATGCTGGCCGTAACCGCGGCCCTGGTGGGCGAGGGCCTCGGCGATTCGGTGGCTCTCTTGACCGACGGCCGGTTTTCTGGCGCGACACACGGCTTGATGGCCGGGCATGCGGCGCCTGAAGCGGCGGACCGCGGTCCGATTGCCGCCGTCAAAAACGGCGACATCATCCGTTTTGACATTCCCAAACGCCTGATTGAAGTCAAACTCAGCAAGGCTCAAATTAAAACCCGGCTCAATTTATGGAAAGCTCCTAAGGCCCGCTACAAAACAGGCGTGATGGCTAAATACGCCCGCCTCGTCAGCTCTGCCTCGCATGGCGCTGTGACCGGATTTTGAAAAACGTCAACCTTGTTGCCATCGGTCAGGCTGTTCCCAAGACGCGCTGGCGCCAGTCGGAAGTCAGCGACCATCTCATGAAGAATCCGCGCGTGCAGGGTGCAACCGCGGTTTTGTACAAGCGTTTTCTTTCAGATCCTGCCATTGAAGGACGGCACTTCTCGCTCGACAGTCTCGACTCCATTTACACGGAAACTGCGGATCAATCGATTGAGCGTTTTCAACTTACGGCCGTAAAAATCGGCTCCGATGCCGTGGAGCGGTGTCTGGAAGCGGCCGGCACGCCGGCAGACAAAATCGACGGCCTGATTGTCACGACCTGCACGGGTTACCTTTGCCCCGGACTCACCTCGTACATTGCTCAGGCCGTGGGCCTGCGCGCGGACATTTACAGTCTGGACATGGCTGGAACTGGCTGTGGCGCGGCCCTGCCGGCCATCCGCGCGGCCGCGCAGTTCTTGGAAGCCAATCCCGACAAACGCATTCTCGTGGCCAGCGTGGAAGTTTGTTCCGCGGCTTTTTTCTGGGGCGATGAAGTGGATCTTATTTTATCCAACGCCATTTTTTCGGATGGCGCGGCCGCCTGTCTGATGACGAATAGGCCGCAGACCAAAGGCATGAAGATGATCGATTTTGAATCGCTGCTGTGGCCTGAATATCGCGATGACCTGCGTTTCCGCCATCGCGATGCGCGGCTTTGCAATGTCATCAATAAAAACGTGCCGCAGATTGCCGCCAAAGCCGTGAAGTTGCTGCACGATATGCTGCAGAAGCGTGCGGGCCGGCCTTTTGATTATTACGGCTTGCATCCCGGCGGCCGCCGTATTCTCGATGAAATCGAAGGCACACTCGGACTGGCCAAACACCGCCTTTTACGCTCGCGCGAAGTTCTGCGTGATTACGGCAACATGTCGTCCCCAAGTATCCTGTTTGTGCTGAAAAAACTGCTGGAAGAAGACCGCCCCAAAGCCGGCGAGACGGCCGCGCTTTTTGCTTTTGGGGCCGGCTTCAGTGCTTTTGGCGCGGTCTTCGAGAGTTTGGGATAAATCCGGAGGAATATTTTATGACTTACCGCAAGGGCGCTAAGTATTCCTTCTTGTTGTTTCTCTTGTTTGCGTCCGCCGTGATTTTTTTATTTTTCTTCCGCCTGGGAGACCGGCCGTTGTGGTCTTCGGATGAAGGCCGGTTCGGCGAAATTGCCCGCGAAATGTGGGAATCCCGCGATTTCATCCACCCCCGTTTTAACTACGTTGATTTTTTTGAAAAACCCGTGCTGGCGCCCTGGCTGAGCGCTTTTTCCATCGGTTTACTGGGCGCAACCAGTTTTGCGGTCAGACTGCCGCTGGCCTGCGCGGCAGTGCTTTGCATTGGGATGACCGGCCTGTCCGTGCGGCGGCTTTATGACAACCCTACCGCCATGCTGGCCATGATGTTTCAGGCGACCGGGCTGGGGTATGTGCTTGTGGGGCGGTTTGCCGTCATTGATGTTCTGCTGACTTTATTTCTGAGCGGCGCTTTTTTTTCACTCTTGGCCGCTATCCTGTCCGGAAAAAAACGGCATTATTTGGCAGCCAGTATTTTTATGGGCGCGGCGTTTCTTTCAAAAGGACTGGTCGGGCTGGCTTTGCCGGCGCTGGTTGTGCTCATTTTTTTGATTTGGGAGCAGCGGCTGGCCGAATTAAAAAAAATTCCGTGGATCTGGGGAACGCTGATCATCCTCGTGATGACGCTGCCCTGGATTTTAGCCATGGCCAAGCACGAACCGGAATTCCTCAGCGTATTTTTTGTGCACCAGCAGTTTTCAAGGTTTGCCGGGGGCAGCTTTGGCCGCACCAGGCCTTTTTGGTTTTACATCCCCATTCTTTTCGGCATCGCGATGCCCTGGACTTTTTTTATTCCTGCGGCAATCCGCAATGCGCTGCAGCCCTCGGAGCACCGCAGTATCCGCCGTTTTCTGCTGTGCTGGGCAGGCATCACTTTCATTTTCTTCAGTGCATCTAAAGGCAAGCTGCCGTATTATATTTTGCCGGTCGCCGTGCCTCTAGCCGTGCTCTTTGCTGATCTTTTCAACGCGCTTTTCCGCAGCAGTTTAAATGCCGGCACTGCGAAACTCTTTCACCGGAGTTGGCAGGTTCTTTACGGCGTGCTTTTTGCCGCCATCCCGGGATTTATCCTTTTTCTTCTGATCTGGGGCCCCAAGGTTATTGAAGCGACGCCGGTCATGCTGCCTTATGTCGCGGCCGGCAGCATCTTCAGCTTGGCGGCCTTGGGTTTAAGCTTGTTTTATTACCGGCGCGCGCAATTTGTGCCGGCGCTTTGGATTCTTGCCATCATACCTTACGCGATTTTAACGACTACCAGCCTGGCCATGGAGGCGCTCAATCCGGTGCAGAGCACGGCCGGATTTGCCAAGGTCATCCGTGAACGGCACGAGCCCGGCGACATGGTGGCTATTTTTGCTTCACCGGATCATTTTTCGGACCTGCCGTTTCACTTGCAGCGCCGGGTGGCGATTGTGGGCGGGGACCGGGGGACTTTGACCGCCGAAAGCCGGGAAGATGAAAGCGGGCATGACTCGGATTGGTTTTTTGATACCGACCGCTTTGTTGCGCTGTTCAAAACAGGGGAGCAAAAGATTTTTCTTCTGACGGATGAAGAAAAGTTGCCCGAAATTTTAAATGCCGGAATGCCCGCCGGGAAAATTTACCTCCGGCAGTCTCATAAGGTTTTACTGGTGAATCGAACCGATTAGGCTGGCCGGTTCGGAACCGCTTTGGGCGGGCTTAAAAGGCGCTGGATTCGCGGTTCACGAATGAATTATCCCATGCTATAATGCCCGCCCTTTCTTGGCATGGCGGGGTAGCTCAGTTGGTAGAGCACAGGACTCATAAGCCTGTTGTCGGGAGTTCGATCCTCCCCCCCGTCACCATTCATCATCTAAGTCTGCATACACGAAAAGCACGTGTATGCAGAAGATGAATAGTGATCATTGAAGTCTGAATGCGCGCTAAAGCCTGTGTATGTGAGTTGTTACCACTCACTTTTGAGAACCCCCTCGCTGTGAAAAAAAATAAAATCCAAAAAGTTGCAGGTCCTTCCGATTTACTTTTCCATTTTGAACAAAGATTAAAACAGAGCGGCGTCATCCGGCGCGGCCAAAAGGTTTTCGTGGCGTGTTCAGGCGGGCCCGATTCGGTGGCGCTGCTGCATCTGCTCAAAACCCTCGAAGGCCCCTTCAAGCTGCGCCTGGGTGTGTTGCATTTTGACCACGGTTTGCGCGGCCGGGCGTCTCAAGCGGATCTGGCATTTGTCCGGAAACTTGCGCGCAAACTCCAAATTCCTTTTTACGCCGGCCGGGCAAAAAATTTGCGGCGCAGCGCCAAAACCAAAAAACAATCGCTGGAAGAGGCGGCGCGCGAGGCGCGTTATGCTTTTTTTGTGCGGACCGCAAAAAAAACGGGCGCGCGTAAAATTGCGCTGGGGCATACGCGCGATGACCAGGCCGAAACGGTCCTGATGCGGCTCATCCGGGGCACCGGGCCGCGCGGCCTTGCCGGTATCCGGCGTGTTTTGAAAATGAAGGGTGTTGCCTTTGTCCGGCCGCTTTTGGATTTAACCAAAGAAGAGCTTCTAGCCTGGTTGCGGACGAAACATCTTCCCTTCCGCCGCGATGCGTCCAACGACTCGGAAGTTTACGAACGCAATAAAATCCGCCGGTTATTTCTGCCTTGGCTGCGGCGTGAAATTCATCCGCGTGTAACTGAAACACTGGCCCGGCTGGCCGACGTGGTCGAGGAAGAGAACCATCTGCTTGAAGCCCTGTCTGGAACGGCGTGGAAAAACTTGAAACCGGCCTGCCGGGCCGGGCGGCTGGCCTTTGACCGGCAGGCTTTTAGCGCCCAGCCTGCGGCCATTCAGTTTCGCTTGCTGGACCGTGCTTTAAAACGGCTTAACCCGGCCAGCGGCCTTGATTTTGAAACCTGGCAGGCCCTTAAAAAAGCGTTTTTGGCGGTTAAAGACCGGCGCTCGCTTGCGCGCGGTTTGGATTTTCACTTAACCACTTCCCAAATCGTCATTTATAACAAATCCCGCCTCGATTAAGGTTTGCTATGCCCCTTTAAGGCATGCTAAACTATCCCTCTTTAGTCCGAACTTTTACACTCCAGGGACAGGTCCACTCCCATTTTGTTTGGACCTGTCCCTGTAAATTCGAAGGGGAACCCGTTGAATCCGACCAATGTAAATCCAAGGCCGCAGCGAATGCCGCCGGATAAGAAAAACGATAAAAATCAGGGCGATCCCGAAAAACGCCGCATGCTGGCGTTTCTGATCATTCCGCTTTTCTTTATTGTGATCCTGCAGATGTTTGTCCTGCCGAATTTTGAAGTTAAAAGCATGCCCTATTCCAAGTTCTATCAGATGGCCTCGCAGAACCGGCAGACCGGCGAGATTGCCTCTGCGAAATTGCTCGAAGGCATGCTGCAGGGGCAGCTGCGTTCCGGGGCTTATTTCCAGGTCAATGTGCCCATCAATGACCCGGAACTCATTCCGATGCTGCGCGAAAATATTGCCGACTTTGAAGTCGGCGCTTCGCAGGGGTTTTGGCGCAACCTGCTGTATTCCGTCATGCCCGTGCTGCTCTTGATCGGGTTTTTCTGGTTTTTTGTTTACCGCGGCGTGCAGCAGGGCGGCGGCAAGATTTTTTCGTTTGGAAAATCCCGCGCCAAACAAAATGATGTGACGAAGAAAAAAATTACGTTTGCCAACGTCGCCGGCGTTGATGAAGCCAAAGAAGATTTGGAGGAAATCATTGATTTTTTGAAAGATCCCAAACGTTTCCAGAAATTGGGCGGCCGTATTCCCAAAGGCGTGCTTTTGATGGGACCGCCGGGAACGGGCAAGACGCTGTTGGCCAAGGCCGTGGCCGGGGAAGCCGATGTCCCGTTTTTTTCCATCAGCGGTTCGGACTTTGTCGAAATGTTTGTCGGCGTCGGCGCGGCGCGCGTGCGCGATCTGTTTGAGCAGGGCAAGCGTGCGGCCAAACAGAGCGGGCGCGGCGCGATTCTTTTTATCGATGAAATCGATGCGGTCGGCCGCCAGCGGTTTGCCGGCATTGGCGGCGGGCATGATGAACGCGAACAGACGCTGAATGCCTTGCTGGTGGAAATGGACGGTTTTGACTCGCATGCCGGCGTCATTTTGCTGGGTTCAACCAACCGGCCGGATGTTCTGGACCCCGCGCTGATGCGCCCCGGCCGTTTTGACCGCCAGATCGTTGTGGACCGTCCGGACATTAAAGGCCGCGAAGCGATTCTCAAAGTGCATGTGACTGACGTCAAATTGGATAAAGATTGCGATCTTTCCAAGATTGCGCGCCAGACGCCGGGTTTTTCCGGGGCTGACCTTGCGAATTTGATCAATGAAGGCGCTTTGCTGGCCGCGCGGCGGCGCAAAGAAACCGTGACCCAGCAGGAACTTGAAGAATCGATCGAGCGTGTCATGGTCGGGCCGGAACGCAAGAGCCGCGTGATTTCCGAAAAAGAAAAGAAAATCAAGGCCGTGCATGAATCCGGGCATGCACTAGTCGCGCTCATGACGCCCAACGGCGATCCCGTGCATAAAATTTCGATTATCCCGCGCGGTCACGGTGTGGGCGGCTATACGCTCCAGCTTCCGACGGAAGACCGCAATCTGATCAGCAGACAGGAAATTCTCGACCGCATTACCGTATTGCTCGGCGGCCGTGTGGCTGAAAGTCTTTATTTCGGCGAAATTACCTCCGGCGCGTCCGATGATTTGCAGAAAGCCACGTCCTATGCGCAAATGATGGTCTGCGAACTCGGCATGTCGGAAAAAATGGGCAATCTGACTTTCGGCAAGCGGCAGCAGCAGATTTTCCTGGGGCGCGATTTCATGCACGAAAAAGATTACTCCGAGCAGACCGCCGTTATGATCGATCAGGAAGTGCGCCGGATTGTCGATGAGGCCCATGCCCGCGCCAAATCAATTTTGGAAACCCACCGCGGCAAACTCGAAAAACTTTCAGCGGCACTGCTTGAAAAAGAAGTCCTCTCCCAGTATGAAGTGGAAACGATCGCGGAGGTCCCTCACCGTGAATCGGAAAAACCATTTAGTGCCGCCCCGGATGCCGGTGATTCTCCGGTCTAGTTTTATGTCGTGGGCTATCCGAGGCAAAGACCTTTTGCTTGCGCGGCCTTTGGTCATGGGAATCTTGAATGTCACGCCCGATTCTTTTTCGGACGGCGGGCGTTTTTTAGACTCCGGACTCGCTTTTGCGGAAGCCGAAAAAATGGCCGCCGGCGGCGCGGATATTCTGGATTTGGGCGCGGAGTCGACGCGGCCCGGCGCGCATCCGGTCAGTGCCGGCGAAGAACTCAAGCGGTTGCTGCCTGTACTGCAAAAAATCAGCGCGCATTTGAAAGTTCCCATTTCGATCGATACCACGAAGCCGGAAGTGGCCAAGGCCTGCCTGGCCGAAGGCGCGCAGATCATCAATGATGTGAGCGGGCTCGCGGATTCAGGAGAAGCCATGGCGCGGCTTGTGCGCGATTCAGGCGCCGGGCTTGTACTGATGCACCGCCGCGGCAGCCCGCAAACCATGCAGCGGCAGACGGATTATACCGACGTTGTGTGCGGCGTGATCCGTGAACTGGGTGAACGTTTTACCGCTGCGCAAGCCTATGGGATCCGGGATGAGCAAATCATTCTTGATCCCGGTTTTGGTTTTGCCAAAGAGGCGCAGCAGAATTTTGACTTATTGAAACGGCTGGATGAATTCAAGGCGCTGGGCCGTCCGGTCCTTGCAGGCCTTTCGCGTAAAGCGTTTATTGGCAAAGTTTCCGGGCGGGAAGCCGCAGAACGTGATTTCGGAACGGCCGCGGCGTTGACGCTGGCCTATGAGCGCGGCGCCCGCATTTTTAGAGTGCATAACGTTCAAGCGGCGCGCGATGTGCTGGCCGTTTGTGAAGCCACTGTGAAGGAATAAGGAGAGCAATCATGTCAGGACATAATAAGTGGGCGAGTATCAAACATAAAAAAGCCATCGTGGATGCCAAACGCGGCAAGGTATTTACCAAGATTATCCGCGAAATCACGATGGGTGCCAGGCTGGGCGGCAGTGATCCTGCCACGAACCCGCGTTTGCGCACCGCCATTCAAGCAGCCAAAGACGCGAACATGCCGGCCGACAATATCGACCGGGCGATTAAAAAAGGCGCCGGCGAGTTGGAAGGCGTGACTTATGAAGAGTTGACCTACGAGGGTTATGGACCGCAAGGCGTGGCGATTTTGGTGCAGTGCCTGACGGACAATAAAAACCGCTCCAGCGCCGAAGTGCGCAGTATTTTCACCAAGCAAAATGGCACCATGGCCGGCGCCGGCTCGGTCGCATGGATCTTTGAAAAAAAGGGCTTGATCTACATTGCCTCGGACAAAACCACGGAAGACAAGCTGATGGAAATCGCGCTTTCGGCGGGGGCCGAAGACCTGTCGCAGGCCGACGGTAAGTTTCAAGTCACGACCGGGCCTTCGGATTTTATGGCCGTGCGCGAGGCCATTGAAAAAGCGGGTATTCCCGTTGAATCGGCGGCACTTTCCATGGTTCCGAAAAATGAAGTGCAAGTCAATGCCGACTCGGCCCGCGGCGTGCTGGCCCTAATCGAAGCCTTGGAAGACCACGACGATGTTCAAAATGTGTATGCCAATGCGGACATTCCGGACGAGGTACTCAAGGAACTCTCCTGATGAAACGCATCCTCGGCGTGGACCCCGGAACATGGAAGACAGGGGCTGGTCTTTTAGACCTGACAGGCAATCAGTTTACGCTCGTCCATGCGGAGGTGATTACGGTGACACAGCAAATTCCTCTGGCCCAGCGCCTGCTGATTATCTTCCGTTCGCTTTCTGAAATTGTCCGGCAATACCGTCCCGAAGTCCTTGCCCTCGAGAATATTTTTTATCACAAAGACGTGCGCGCCATGATTAAAATCGGCGAGGCCCGTGCCTGTGCCATGCTCGCGGCTTCCGAACACGGCATTCCGGTGGTAGAATACCTGCCGACGGCTGTCAAGCAATCCGTGACCGGCAACGGCCGCGCCAGTAAGACGCAGGTCCAGCAGATGATGCAGCGTCTTTTGGGTGCGCGCAAAGGCCTGGATTTTGATGCAACGGATGCTTTGGCTGTGGCGTTGTGTCATGCCAATGGGGAGCGCCGCTGGAAAGAAGCGGCCGGTGTTTCAGCGCACCCCCGGCGGCGCGCGAATGCCGCTTCGATGGCCAAACAGTGGCTTGCGATTGCAGAAAGAAATAAGAAAAAAGTGACCGGTGGCTAGTGACTGGTGAACGGGAGTAATGCAAAAAAACTTATTTATTGTCACTTGAAACGAGCCATTGAATGCTGTTTCTGATCGCTAGTCACTAATCACCGGTCACAGTTCTCTATGTATAATTATTTATCCGGAACCTTGGTTGAAAAAAGCCCGTCGGGCATTATTCTCGATGTGGGCGGCGTTGGCTATGAACTGCATGTGCCGGTCTCGACCTTCGGCCGTCTGCCGGCGCTGGGCAGTACGGTCAAACTGCTGACGCGTTTTGTGGTGCGCGAAGACGCGCATATTTTATATGGCTTCATCAGCGCCGAAGAAAAACGTCTTTTTGAACTTTTAATTTCGATTTCGGGCATCGGCCCCAAAACCGCGCTGACCGCGCTCTCAGGCGTGGAAACATCCGCGCTGCGGCGCGCGATTGTGCGCGGGGACGTGGAAGTGCTGAAAAGTGTTCCCGGCATCGGGCGCAAAACCGCGGAGCGCATTGTGATTGAATTGCGCGAGAAACTGGCAGCTGAAGGCCTTGAGTCCGGCGCAGAACTTCCGCAAGCCGCAGGTCCGGCCGCTGGCCCAGCCGAAGATGCCGTCGAAGCCCTGATCGCACTGGGCTATAAACGGCCCGGCGCCAAACAGGCCGTTGAAAAAGCCATTAAAACACGAAGCAGCGAAAAGCTGTCCGTGGAAGAATTGGTGCGGTTTTCGTTGCAGCATGTTTAGAAAAGAAGCGCCAAGTACCGAGCACCGAGTGCCGAGCACTGAGAAAAAATACAATCATGAGGATTAAGGCGTACGTGATAATGAAAAACAAAATCATTTCTAGGTGCTCGGTGCTCATGACTCAGTGCTAAATTTATGGATAAACGCAAAAACAAACGCCTCAAAGCCGCTTACCTGGTCAAGTATGAAACGGGCCGGGCCGGGGAGCCTGCGCGCATTACCAACATCCGCGATATCAGCGCGGGCGGCATGCGCTTTCTGACGCGCGAAATCCTGCCCGAATCTGCGGTGATCAAAGTGAAAGTCATGGCGCCGCCGGATGGCCGGGTTTTTGATGCCGACGCGCGCATCCTGCGCGTGCGGCGCGCGAACCGTCACTTTGTTTATTCGGTCGCCGTCCACTTTGAAAATATTTCAGCTGCCGACCGCGGGGCGCTTGACCGGTTCATTGAAGATGCAGCCAGCCATGCCGATACGCGTATCTGCATTGATCAGGCCCAGATCACTTTGAAACGGGGACGCTGAGCATGAGTGAACGGTTTTTAAGCCAAGACAAACTTCCGGAAGACGTGGAGTTTGACCAATCGCTCAGGCCGGTCAGCCTGGAGGATTTCACCGGGCAGAAAAAACTGCGGGATAATCTGGCCATTTTTATCGAGGCTGCCCGCAAACGCGGGGAATCGCTCGACCACCTCTTGCTTTTTGGCCCTCCCGGACTTGGCAAAACAACACTGGCACATATTGTGGCGCGTGAAATGGGCGCCGCCATCCATACGACCTCAGGTCCGGTGCTGGAACGGCCGGGCGATCTTGCGGGCGTGCTGACCAATCTCGCAGCCGGCGATGTGCTTTTCATTGATGAAATCCATCGCACGTCGCGGGTCGTTGAAGAATACCTGTATCCGGCCATGGAAGATTACGTTATCGACATCATGATCGACAAAGGACCGAGCGCCCGTTCGATTAAAATCAACGTGCCGCGTTTTACTTTGATTGGTGCCACCACGCGCAGCGGTCTTTTATCCTCGCCCCTGCGTTCGCGTTTCGGCATTGTCGAACACCTGCATTATTACGAGACCGATGAATTGACCCGGATTGTGTCGCGCTCCAGCCGTCTTTTAAATATTCCCATCGATGCGGCCGGCGAAGTGGAAATCGCCAGCCGGTCGCGGGGCACCCCCCGTATTGCCAACCGGCTGCTGCGCCGCATCCGCGATTATGCGCAGGTGCGCGCCGGCGGCAGCATTACGGCGGCAGTTGCGGACCAGGCCCTGAAGATGCTGGAGATCGACCGCCATGGCCTGGACGGCATGGATAAAAAAATACTTTCATGCCTGATGAAAGAATTTGACGGCGGTCCGGTGGGGCTTTCATCGCTCGCCGTGGCCATCGGCGAAGACGCGGAGACGCTGGAAGAGGTTTATGAACCTTACCTGATCCAGCAAGGGCTGCTCAAACGCACGCCCACGGGACGTATGGCGACGCGCAGGACCTACGAACATTTTAATCTTACGCCGCCCGCTCAACCGGGCGGCCTGTTTTAAAAAAAAGGAATCATGGCACTTCTTTTATCGCTGTGGCGGCCGCTCTTGGAAATTCTTTTCATCTGGCTGCTGGTCTATTATGTGATCCGTTTCTTTCAAGGCACCCGCGCCATGCAGGTGCTGATGGGGCTCATTATGGTCGCGGTAATTTTCAACATCGCGAAACTGCTGGGCCTGAACACGATCAACTGGGTTCTGACCAAACTTTTCGCGGTCGGTGTCGTGGCTTTCCTGATTATTTTTCAGCCGGAACTGCGCCGCGCGCTGGCGCGTATCGGGCAGAATACTTTTTTGAGCGGTTATCTTAAAAAAGGCGGTACGGTCGATGAACTCATCCAGTCCTGCGACCATCTTTCGCGCAACAAAACCGGCGCTTTGATTGCGCTTGAGCGCGATATCGGCCTCAAAAATTACATCGAAAGCGGCATGATTTTGGATGCCAAGGTCAGCCGCGAATTATTGATCACGCTTTTCCAGCCCAATACCCCCACCCATGACGGCGGCATCATTATCGTGGGTGACCGCATTGCCGCCTGCGGCGCGCTGTTTCCCTTGAGCCAGAACCCGGATATTCCGCGCGTCCTGGGTACGCGCCATCGTGCGGCGGTGGGGCTGACCGAGGAAAGCGACGCCGTCTGTGTGATTGTTTCAGAAGAAACCGGCTCCGTGTCCGTGGCCGTGCACGGTAAATTGACGCGTAACCTGGACGCCGAGGGCCTGAGCAAGGTGCTGACCAATCTTTTCCGCCCGGCTGAAAACCGCGCGCCGGCGATGGAATTTATCGAAAAGAACTGGAAAGTATTCCGGGAAAGGACGTCGCGGCCATGATGCGCTGGCTGACCCGCGATTGGGGAATCAAACTTGTGGCGCTCGCGCTCGCGATCGGCTTGTGGTTTTATGCCGTGGGCGAAGAAAGCGTGGAAGTCGAACGCACGGTTCCGCTTGAAGTGCTGGTCCAGAACAAGCAGATGAGCATTCTGAAGTCATCGGTTAAAAACGTGCGGGTCAAGCTGGTGGCGCCGCGCACGCGCATTTCGGAAATTGCCTCCAAAGACATTCATGCCACGCACGTCATCGGCAATGAGGTCAAAACGGCGGGCGATTACTCCTTCCGGCTTGAATCGCGTGAAATCCGCGTTCCGGCGCCGGATATCCGCGTCGCGGAAATTAATCCGGAAGTGGTGGTGGTGACGTTAGACGAAGTCATCGTGCAAAAACTATCCGTAAAACCCAACTTTGTCGGGGAGCCGGCCTATGGGTATAAAGTCAAAGAAGATGAAATCCAGATCGATCCCAATGCGCTGCTCGTCGAAGGGCCCAAAGGCCAGCTTGAAAAAATGGAACACATTTTGACCGAGCGCATAGACCTGGTCGGCCGCATCCGGGCTTTCCGGCGTACCGTCAAACTGGATTTACCCGAAGGCATTCACCCCTTGAGCGAAGCCATGATCGACATTTTAATCCCCATCAAAGAAGAGTCGGGAGAAAAAGCTTTTGAAAACGTTCCCATCAAAGTCCTGCGCTCGCCGGGCCAGGATTTTCACTATGCGATTTCCGCAGAAACTGTCAGCTTTATGTTAAAAGGCCCGCGCCTTGCGCTTGAGAAACTGACGAGCGACAAAATTTTGGCTTATCTGGATCTTTCAACGCTGACTCCCGGGGACCATGAGGCCATGATTCATTTGATGCTGCCCGAAGACGTCACGGTCAAAGACGAATCCGTCCTGAATGTCAAAGTCAGCGTCAAATCGCTCGCAAAATAGCCTCCCCATGAAATCTTCCAAACGCAAAAAAGTTCTGGGTGTCAATATTGACCACGTCGCGACGCTGCGTCAGGCGCGGCGCGGCACGGAACCGTCGGTGCGGCAGGCCGCTCTTGAAGCCGTGCGTGGCGGGGCCGATGGGATTACGATCCATTTGCGCGAAGACCGGCGGCATATCCAAGACCGTGATCTGGAAGAAATCCGGCGCGTCCTTAAAGTGCCGCTTAATCTTGAAATGGCGTTCGTGCCCGAAATGACGGCCATTGCGCTGCGTGCCCGGCCCGAAAAGATTTGTATCGTGCCCGAGCGGCGGCGCGAACTGACCACCGAGGGCGGTCTGGACGTCCTGCGTAAAGAAAAAGCACTCAAGCGAGCCCTGCCGCGTTTTGTGAAAGCGGGCATTGAAGTCAGCTTGTTCATTGCACCGGTTCCGGAGCAGGTGCGCGCGGCTGCGCGTACCGGGGCTCAGGCGATTGAAATCCACACGGGCGCTTATGCGCACGCCCAGGGCCGCCAGCGGGCCTATGAACTGAGCCGCATTAAAACGGCCGCGCGTCTGGCGGCTGCGCTGGGCCTTAAAGTCAATGCCGGGCATGGCTTGAATTATCAAAATGTTCTTCCGCTGGTACGCATTCCCGAACTTGAAGAGTTCAATATCGGGCATTCCATTGTCAGCTGCGCCATTTTTACAGGTTTGAAGCAGGCGGTGCGCCGCATGAAAAAAATCATTGCCGTATGAGTTTGAGCCGCAAAATCCGTAAGCAATGGCCGCGGCGGCCGCGGCATTCGCACAAAGGCGATTACGGACGCGTCCTGATTTTGGCGGGGTCTGCGGGAATGCACGGCGCCGCCCATCTGGCAGGCATGGCTGCTCTGCGTTCGGGCGCAGGACTGGTCACGGTTGCGGTCCCAGACAAAATTTACCCGGTCGTGGCCCGGCGCGAAGCGGAACTCATGGTCCTTTCGCTGCCGTCAACCCAGGCCGGCAGTGTCAGTACCCAGGCCTTTCGTCCTCTCATTCAACAGCTTAAAAATCAGGATGTTTTTGCCCTCGGGCCCGGATTGTCCCGGCAGGCCGGGACGGTGAAGCTTGTCCGCCGTTTGATCCAAGCAGTAAAATGCGCTGTGGTCCTTGATGCCGACGCGCTGAATGCCTTTGAGGGCCGGCCTGAAGCCTTGCGTGTTTTAAAAGGGCACGCGGTCCTCACGCCGCATGCCGGGGAGTTTCAGCGCCTGTTCGGTACGAAACCGCAAAAAAACAGCGCGCTGCGGATTCAAGCGGCCCGCGCTGCCGCGCGCAAAACCGGCGTGGTCGTCGTGCTCAAAGGTGCCCGTACGGTTGTCGCCGCTCCTGCTGGAAAATTCTATGTCAATACCAGCGGTAATCCGGGCATGGCTACGGCTGGAACGGGGGATGTCCTGACCGGGCTGCTGGCAGCCGTTCTGGCCCAAGGATTTAATTTCTATGATGCGGCCTGCTTCGCTGTTTTTATTCACGGCCTGGCAGGTGATTTGGCGGCGAAGGTCAAGGGCGAAATCAGTTTAACCGCGGGCGATGTGCTGGATTTTTTGCCCGCAGCCTTTAAGAAATGCGGCGCGGGACATCGATAACCTTTGTCATTTAAGAAATGCGGTGTGGGACGTCAATAACCTTTGTCATTGCGAGGCAGGCTCACACTGAGGCCGAAGCAATCCCGTTCTGAGATTGCTTCGACTTCAGTTGAATGCTGTCTCGCAATGACAAAGAAACAATGAGCCGTTATTTCACGGTAGTATTACGAATGGATAACCATGGACATTGAAGCCAACTGGCAGAATGCGCTCAAACACACAGATGTGGTCCGCGCGCGCGTCCTGCCGCTTTCGACGCAGGACAACACGCTGCTGCCGTATATTTTTCTGGCCGAATCGTCCCTCAACCGCGGCGATACGGTTGTGCGCAAAGGGGAAGTGACGGTTGAAAAACCGGCCATCATCCTTCCCGAAAACCTGCCGCAGTTTGAAGGTTTTGAATTTGACCGCGAATCGGCCCTCCGGCATGATTTTATCACTGCCTTTTTGATGGTGCGCGGCATCCGTTTCCCTTCGCTGCGCTATCAGAATAAAATCGAATCGCTGGATGTTTTTGAAGGGCATGTCACGAAAGCCTCGGACTATTGGAATGAGAAACTGCGCGGCATGGAAGATGTGCGCACCGGCCTTGTGCGCGGGCCTGAAGATTGCTGGCAATTTTCGATTTTGATTTTAATCGCCCATCAGATTCTGCGCCAAGCCGACGGCGACATCCGAAAACTCATGGAGAAGTACCGCCGTGACTGATTACGCGTTTCTGCTTTCCACCTTGAGTGGCAGCCGCTGGAAACGTTTGGGCACCCGGCGCCGCGCAGGCGCGGCCGTGCCGCTTTTCAGCGTCTATTCCAAAAAAAGCGCGGGCATCGGCGAAATTCCCGACTTAAACCTTTTGATCGATTGGTGCAAGGCCGCGGGCATGAGTTTGCTGCAGCTCTTGCCGCTTAACGATGTGGGGTTCCGTTATACGCCGTATGATGCGGAAAGCACTTTTGCGCTTGAACCCGCTTATTTGCGGCTTGAAAGCTTGGCCGGGGTGCCTGCGGGCAAGCCTGCGGATAGACTCAAAACCGAAACGCGGCGCTTACGCGGACTTTTTCCCGTAACCACGGAACGCGTGCAATACGGCATTAAACGCGCCAAACTTGAGGTCTTGAGCGAGCTTTTCAAAACTCTGGATGTTTCCCGCGATAAGGATTTTCAGGGTTTTCTTGAGCAAAACCGGTTTTGGATCCACGATTACGCGCTCTTCAAAACACTCAAAGAAACGTCCGGCGAAAAAAGCTGGGAAGAGTGGGCCCCGGAATTTAAAAACCGCGAACCGTCAGCGCTCGCAGCTTTCCGCGAAAAAAATAATGCTCGGATTCTTTTTCACCAGTGGCTGCAATATCAGCTTTTCGGACAATTTCTTAAAGTGCGCGCCTATGCCCGCGAGGCCGGCATTTTTCTGATGGGCGACCTGCCTTTTTTGGTTTCGCGTGACAGCGCCGATGTCTGGGCCCAGCCGCATTATTTCAAGCTGGATCTGGCCTCAGGCGCGCCGCCCGATCTTTATTTTGCCCAGGGGCAGCGCTGGGGCATGCCGCCTTACCGCTGGGACGTGATTGCCCGGCACGGTTATGATTACGTCGTGGAAAAGCTGCGCACGGCGCAGAATTTTTACGATCTTTACCGCATCGACCATGTTGTCGGAATTTTCCGCGTTTGGACCATCCAGCTTTCTGAGCCTTACGAGAATTACGGTTACAACGGCGTCTTTGATCCGGCCGACGAAAGCCTATGGGAGGAACAGGGCCGCCGCATTCTTTCACTCATGATTGAAAAGACCGACATGCTGCCGTGCGCCGAAGATTTGGGGGTGGTGCCTGAGTGCGCCGTGAAAGTGCTGGGCGAATTCGGTATTCCCGGCATGGATGTCCAGCGCTGGCGGCGCGACTGGGGGAAATCCTACCGTTTTCTGCCGCCTGAAAATTACCGCCCGGTTTCGATTGCGCTGACCTCGACGCATGATATGGGCGCTTTCAAAAACTGGTGGGATGAAGAAACGGGGACCGTGGATGAAGAACGCTTCAAGCGCAGCTGTGCGGACAGCGGGCTTGTATTTGAAAATTTGAAAGGACGTTTGTTTGAAACCGCAAGCGCTCCGGGCCGTCTGCGCTGGAAACCGGAAATCTCAAGCCTTGAACGCCTCTATGAAATTTTAGGCCTGCCGCAGGAACACGGTTGGATTTTTGCGGATTATTACCGGGCTTCCTTTCACGAACGTGCGCAATTTTTGGATTATTTGGGCCTTGACGCTTCGGCAACAACCGAGAGTTCGTCGCCGGAACTTGTGCGGGCCGCTTTGACGCGCGTGCATCAATCCGCCTCGATTTTTTCAATCCAGATGTTTTCAGACCTGCTTTCCCTGGCGCCTGAAATCCATCCGCAGGCCGGCCGCTTAAAGGTGAACTGGCCGGGCACGTTCGGCGAACACAATTGGAGCGCCCGCATGCCGCTGACACTCGAATCCCTGGCGGCCCACCCGCTGAATCAAACGCTTTTGGCCATGCATAAGGACGCCGGAAGAATTTAAAATCTAACGCCGTGTACGAGTTTATGCTACTCCCCCACCTTAATCCTCCCCCGGAAAGCACGGGGGAGGAAACAGAGCTAAAACCGTTTCCCCCGAAAAATATGGGGATGGCTACCCTAGAATCTCTTTTATTTCTCCCCCCGTGCTCTCCGGGGGGAGATTAAGAGGGGG
>JAHFHF010000047.1:0-3904 GCA_023247055.1 Candidatus Omnitrophota bacterium | reverse complement strand
GAGTGTCTCTATGAATAAAAAATATGTGCTGACCGGGGTCCTTCTGCTAGCGGCTTTGACCGGGGCTGTGCTTTTTGCCCGCCAATACAGCCGCCCCTCCAAAACCGGCGCGCAGGCGCCTGCGGTGAGTTTGAAAATCAAAGGCAATCGTTTTGCCGCGGTCACGGTCGAAATCTTCAGTGATTTCGAATGCCCCGCCTGCCGTTTGGCCATGGCTGAAGAAGCAAAGATTCTTGCCGATTATCCTGAAAAAGTGCGTTTCGTTTTTTATCATTTCCCCTTAAGTTCGCACCGTCTTTCTCCCGTTGCGCATCAAGCCGCCGAGTGCGCCGCCTTGCAGGGACGTTTTTGGCCCTACCATGACCGCCTGTATGATCAACAAGAGACCTGGACGGTTAGGGGGAATCCGGTTGAAACGTTTATCGAATATGCGCGTGAAACGGGACTCGATCTGGACCGTTTTGCGGCTTGCCTGAGTGATCCGCGGGTCGCCCGGGACATTCAAAATGACCGCCGTTACGGAGATGCCCTGCAAGTCAGTTCGACGCCCACTTTTTTTGTGAATGGCGAACGTTTTATCGGTTCGGTTGAACTGGCCAAAGGCGGGGTGGAGCGCATTGGCAAACTGCTCGAAGAAAAATCGGTAGGCGCGGCCTCATGATCAAAAAAATAAGCCCCTATTTCTGCCTGGTAGCGCGTTTGTGGGTCGGCGGACTTTTTTTATTTTCAGGCTGGATCAAGGCGGTCGAACCCTATGAGAATTTCCGCGGTGTTTTGGCCCAATACGGCCTGCTGCCGGCCGCGCTGACGCCGGTCATTGCGCAAGTGGTGCCTTGGCTTGAATTAAGCGCGGGACTTTTTTTGGTCGTGGGTTACGCGCTGCCGCTGGCCGCTCTTGCCGCAGCCATGCTTTCCGGCTCTTTTGTGACGCTGATTGCATTGAGTTTTGCGCTGGGCGCCCCAGTCCCTCTGCACTGCGGCTGTTTTGGCTCTGCGATTCAGTTGTCGCCGGTCCAAATCCTGGTTTTAGATGTCTTAAATAGTATTTTGACGCTGACTTTGTTCTGGCAGCGCCCCTCTTTCCTGACGCTCGACCGCCTTTTTGTAAAAAGCACCCAGGCATAGCGGACTTCCTTGCAAGGTCCGTTTTTGCCCGCGCGCCATTTGACGGGCGAAGTGCAGTGCCTGAGCAAAAGGACTTCAGTTTGAATAGGCCGTTGAAGCTTGACCTGCTTCCGGTCGATAACAAACAGTCCCTTTTTACCTCCAAACTTATGACAGAACCAGCAGCCGGAACCATTCAGCTTCTTTTAATCGAAAACGACGAACCTGGCATCCAGTTAGTTCTTAAACTGGCCAAACAGGTTCCCAGTCCGCTTTGCAGCGTGCGGCAGGCCGCCAGTCTGGCCCAGGCCCTTAGCGCTGCGCGGCCGGACTTAATTTTAGCCAGCCTTGAATTGCCGGACAGCAAAGGCCTGGCCACGCTCGTCGCGCTGCGCGAAAAACACCGCGGCCTGCCTATTATCGTACTGGCTGCGTCTTCCGACGATGAAGCCGCCCTTCAGGCGGTGCGCGAAGAACAGCAGGACCACCTCATTAAAGGCCAATTCGATCTGCCGGTTTTTTCAAGAGCCATCCGTTATGCCCTGGAACGCAGCCGCATTTTGCGCGAACGCGATGATGCCCATGAAAAAGTGCTGCAGATGGCGACTAGCGATCCCTTGACCGGCCTGCTCAACCGCCAAGGCCTTGAAACCCTGCTGCGCCAGATGGTCCTCAGTGCGCAAAAAATCGGCCAGCATGCCTTTGCCTTTCTGCTGAATCTCGATAATTTTAAAGCGATCAATGACACCTTTGGCCATGCGGTGGGCGACTTGGTGCTCAAAGAGATGGGCAGCCGTATTCAAAGTGTCCTGCTGGGCAGCGGCGGGACCGTCGCCCGCATCAGCGGCGATGAATTCATGGTGATGGTGAGCGGGTTGAGCGAAGAAGTGGCGGTCTTGATGGCTGAGCGCGTGCGGCTGGCCGTATCACAGTCCTCAGTCGGCAGTTCCGAAGGCCAGAACGTTTTTGTGACCGCCAGCATCGGGCTGGTGGAGCTGCTGGATGAATCGAGTTCCGTCGACCATGTTTTGCAGCGCCTGCGCTATACGATTTCCAAAAGCAAAAAAACAACGCGTAAAAATTCCGTCACTTATCACAAAGTTCCTTTGACCGGCAAGCAGCCCGACTCTCAGGGGCCTTCGCTGGACCAGATCATTGACGTGATGGTCTCAGGCCAGGGGTTTTATGCCGTCAGCCAGCCGCTGGTCGATCTGGAAACCAAAGCGGAAACCGGCCGCGAATATTTCGGCCGGTTTTCATGGGAAGATTACCTTTTGCCGGAAGATTTTTTCCGGATTGCGCGCGAAGCTAAAATTTTGACGATCATCGACCGGTTCTGCCTCAAGGTCTGCGTCGAAGCGGCCCAAAAACGCTCGAAGGGACAGGCGCATGTCAATCTTTACCCGTCCACGCTGATGGACATTTCCTCCGAACAGCTGGTGCGGGAATTCTCAGGCCCGGGCGACATCCGCCGCTACTGCATTGAAATCAGCGAGCAGCAAGTCATCTGCGACCCATCGCACTTGGTGAGTACCATCCGGGCGCTGCGCAATGCGGGCATTTGCATTGCCATTGATGACGTGGGTTTTGGCCGCAGCTGCCTTGAAAGCCTGATCCTGCTCGAGCCGGATGTGGTCAAAATCGACAAGCGCTGGATCCGGGGCATCCATCAGGACCCAGAACGCCAAAGACTGCTCAAAAGGCTTGTCCACATTATCGAAAGCTGTGAAGCCCAGGCCATTGCCGAAGGCGTCGAAACCGAAGGGGAGCGCCAGCTTCTGCTCGATTTCGGCCTGCGCTATGGCCAGGGCTACTTGTTCGGCAAGCCCGAGCGTCATCCCGCCTAGCCTTCCTCTATCATTCCCGCCTCTGCGTGGAAGCCGAGACGGTCATGCACGTCGCTGATGGCGCCGTGTCATTCCCGCCTCTGCGTGGAAGCCGAGACGGTCATGCACGTCGCTGATGGCGCCGTGTCATTCCCGCCTCTGCGTGGAAGCCGAGACGGTCATGCGCGGCGCTGATGGCGCCGTGTCATTCCCGCCTCTGCGTGGAAGCCGAGACGGTCATGCGCAGCGCTGATGGCGCTGTGTCATTCCGCATGCTTTAGGCGGGAATCCGCGACCCTAGATCCCCGATAAAAGCTTTCGGGGATGACAAAGTGCAACTGCGTTATCCAGGGTTTTGGCGGCTTGACACTCGAAAAGTCCTCCATTATGATGACCACTCCTCAGCGGCTTTTCAAGGGCAGGTAGCTCAGTCGGTAGAGCAAGGGACTGAAAATCCCTGTGTCGGGGGTTCAATTCCCTCCCTGCCCATTTTTTTACATTCTTAACTCCACCTATAAATTTTCCATGAAAAAAATTGCAATCGGCATTGATATTGGCGGAACCAAGATTTCCATTGCCGCAGGCAGTGCCGCTGGAAAAATTTTGGCTTATTCCGTTATTCCCACGGTCAAAGGCAGGCAGGCGGCCCAAGGCGTTGAAAACCTGGTTCGTGCATTGCGCCTGTTTATTGCCCAGCTGCCGCCGCAGCAGCGTAATCACATTGCCGGCATCGGCGTCTGTCTTCCCGGAGCCGTCAACTCCCGCCTGGGTGTTGTTCCGGTCTCTCCCAATATGCAGGGCTGGCAGGGCATCAAACTCGCCCGGATTTTAAAACAAGCTTTCCATTTGCCGGTGCGCATGGTCAATGATGCCAATGCCGCGGCGGTCGCTGAAATGCTTTTTGGCGCTGCGCGGAGAGTCAAAGATTTTATTTATGTCACGGTCAGTACGGGCATCGGCAGCGGTATTGTCAC
>JAHFHF010000046.1:15929-27096 GCA_023247055.1 Candidatus Omnitrophota bacterium | reverse complement strand
TGCAGCCCTTCGGCTGAAGCGAAATGCGGCTTAGCGGGCCTAATCTCCCATGCCTGAACTCCCCGAAGTTGAAACGATTGTCTGCGATTTAAGACAGGCCGGCCTTGAAGGGCGTGTGATCCGCGACGCGCATATTGCCTGGCCGCGCACGGCCGCGACGGCCAACCCTGAGATTTTCCGTGACCAGCTGTGCGGGAAAAAAATCTCTAGCGTCATCCGCCGCGCGAAATTTATTGTGTTAAGTTTAACTCAGGGACAGGTTCAAAAAAATAAAGCGGACCTGCCCCTATCTCCAGCATGGCTGCTTGTGCATCTGCGCATGACGGGCCGGCTGGATTTTATGGCGCCAGAAGTGCCGCGCGATCCGTATGAACGCGCCCGGCTTATGCTGGATGACGGCCGGACCCTGCGATTTAAAGATATCCGTAAATTCGGCCGCTGGTATTTTTACGAAAATGAGCCGCCGCAATTTCAAGCGCTTGGCCCGGAGCCGCTGGCTAAAGATTTTACGGTGGCCATTTTGGCGACACGCCTCAAAGGCCGCAAGCGGCAAATTAAACCACTGCTTTTGGATCAGACAGTCGTATCGGGGCTGGGAAACATTTATGTGGATGAGGCGTTGTGGGAAGCGGGGATTCATCCTTTGGCGGAGGCTCACCGGCTCAAGAAAGACCGGCTTGAACGGCTGCACCAGGCCATCGTTCTCGTTTTGCAGCGCGGCGTGCGCAACTCCGGCACGACGCTGGGTAAAAATGAATTGAACTATTACAGTGTTGGCAAGCGCAGCGGGCGTAACCAGGACGAACTCCAGGTTTTCCGTAAAACTGGCGAGCCCTGCCCGCGGTGTTCTTCACGCATTGTGCGTCTGATCGTCGGCCAGCGTTCCAGCCACGTATGCTTAAAATGCCAGCGGAAGCACTGAGCACCTAGCTCTTAGCACCGAGCCATAGAAAAAGTGATTGATAAGGAAAAAAAATTTCCTTTGGGTTAAAATACGTGCGCATGAATATTTTCATAAGACTCTTATCTTCTTTTTCTCTTTTCTCGGTGCTCGGTGCTCGGTGCTCAGTGCTATTTTTATGATTATCGTCCTCGCCATGCACGGCATGCCGCCCAAAGATTTTCCTGAAAAAGAAAAAATGGAATTCATGCGCCTGCACTCTCAGCATGCCCGGCCGGGCGCCTTGACGGCAGAGCAGATGAAGCGCCATGCTGAATTGGATGTCCAGATGCGGGCTTGGCCGCGCACGGAAACCAACGATGCTTTTCATGCGGCTTCCTGCCGCATCGCCGCCGAGATGAAAAAAATAAACGGTGTCGAAGTGCTCGTGGCCTTTAATGAATTTTGTGCGCCGGGTGTGCCGGAGACGCTGGATAAGGCGGCAGGCTTAAAGCAGGGTGAAGTCGTCGTGGCCACGCCCATGCTGACGCGCGGCGGCTCCCACGCCGAGTTGGAGATCCCGGCAGATATTGAAAAAGCCCGCCAGCGCCATCCCGGTGTGCAATTTCGTTATGCGTGGCCATTTGACAGCGCTTTTGTCGCCAAGTTTTTGAGCGAGCAGATTCAGCGGTCGACAGCTCATTCTGATTTTATTTTCTCTCCTAAGAAATAAAAATAGGGGTTGTCTTGCCGTTTGTAGAGCGTCGTGACCGTCTCCTTCTTTTATTTTAAAAGCTTCCGTGTGCGTAGTGGCAATTCATGAATTGCCACTACAGCTTAAGCCCATCCTATGTTACTATCTTGCCATGCGCACAAGCCTGATTTGGGCGTCCACTCTTATAATCTGTGACTTTCTTTTATTCCGGGCCGCTTTTGCAGGCGATTCTGCCGATCTTCTTCTGCATCTCAACTCCCAAGGTTCGATTTCATTTACGTCAAGCCAAAGTTCTTTTGAGCTGACGCTTCCCAGCTATCTCGAAGGTTCGACAAGCCAGCCGGCCGAAGTCAGTTATTCCATTATGGCCAATGACGTGGGACGGCTTGAGGACCTCGTGCTTGTGCGGCTGGCGCCTGAAATCGAGGGTATTGCCCTTGAGGCGCGCATGGGGACTTTTGTCAAGCAGGGCGGAACAGCCCGGCTCGTGGCCAACGCATCGGACTTTATTGCACTCTCCGCGCAGGAACAGGGAGTTTTGGATAAAGCCATTGATGAAGGAGAAGGCCGCATCGTTGACGGAAATTTGACCCTGCTTTACCGGGCGCGGGCGCTTCAGGACTTAGAAGCCGGCCGGCACGAAGCGACTTTGATCGTTTCGTTTGCGGATAATTGAAAGAGTACAGAGCACAGAGTACAGAAAACAGAGAACAGCAAACAGAGAAAAGAGAAAAACGAGACGAGAATCGAGAAAGAGAAAAACAAAGTAATGGGAAAAAGAAAACGGCAGGCTGAGGCAGAAATAATGCCATCAACAGGAATCCTTACATGAACTTTGTAAGTCATAAAAAAATTAGACCGCGTTGGTTTTTTTCTTATCTTTCTTCCGTTTTCTCGGCTCTGTCCTCTGTTTTCTGTTTTCTGTTCTCTGTTTTCTGTACTCTGTACTCTGTTCTCGTCTTCCCGGCCTATGCCGCCTCCGACACTCAGACGCTCCCTCTGACGTTTTCGATCGAGCCCGTCCGCGCCGTCCGCGCCGAGGCTTCTTCCGGGGGGCCCCGGGTTGAATTAGGCCCGGTTGTGCCCGGCGTGGATGCCGTTGCCCAAACCGTGGAGGTGATGATCCTGACCAATACGGAAGAGCCGTACAGCGTCTACCACGAACTGCGCAATGAGATTACCAATGGATCGGGCACGCTTTTGCCGGATGAAGGCTTTCAATATTTGGTCACGCCCGGAACCGAAGGCGGAGAGAGCGCCGTGCCTTCCTGGATGCCGGTGCCGCCGTCGCGCAGCCTGCTGCTGCGTTCACGCGGCGGGCCCGACCGTTTTGTACTGCAGTACACCGTGAAGGGAAAAAATATTCTTGAAGCAGGGGACTACTATGGCAATGCGCGCATTACGGCTGAAGATGGGTGAGGGAAAGAGAACAGAGAACAGAGAACAGAGAACAGAGAACAGAGAACAGAGAACAGAGAACAGAGAACAGAGAACAGAGAACAGGAACCTTACATGAGCTTTGTAAGTCGTAAAAAAATTAGACCGCTGTCTTTTGTACTCTGTATCCTACTATCCCTCACACTTTTTCTAACCTCCTCCAATGCTTCCGCTGAAACCATTGACCTTCAAGCCGCAGTCGTAACCGGCGAAACGGCCATTGATTTCGGCCGCTTACAGAGCCTCGAATCTTCCGGTGAGCCGGTCTCCGACTCCGAAGTCCGCCAGGTCCGGCTTGCCGTTTCAAGCGATGCGGTCCAGCCTTATGTGATCAGCCAGATGCTGCAGGATGATCCTTCTAACCCCAATGGAACCGTCCTCGAACCGCAGGCCATCCGTTTTAGCGTGGCTTTGGAACAGGGGCAGGGCGTCGTTCGCACCGGCAATTTGGAACCGCTGCGTCCCGGCATGCAGGAGATTTACATTTCTTCCGATAATGAAGGGCAGACTGTTCTTTTAATCACCTATGATTTTATCGTTCCTCCCGGGCAAAAGGCCGGGCGCTATCAGGGCCAGGTGACTTACCGGGCGGATGTGCGGTAGAGACGAGCACCGAGTGAAGAACACCGAGCATGGAGAGATAAAAAAGCACCGAGCACCGAGCACCGAGAAAAATCAGTATTTTTTATTGAGGATTAAAAGACATGAATAGGGAACACTTAACAGAAAATAATTGTAACAACTCTAGGTTTTCCTCTCTATCTCACTCTATGCTCCATGCTCTTCGCTCGGTGCTCGGTGCTTGGTGCTTGGTGCTTTTATTATTCTTCGCCTCAACGGCCCTTGCCGCAGAGCCTGCTCCCAAAGCGCCTTCGGGAGGATTCGGCGTTTCGTTGGGCCCTTCGAAAATTCGTTTTTCTGGTGCGCCTGGCGAAACTCAGCAGAGTTCCGTGCGTATCTGGAACCAGAGCCAGAACTCTATGCGGTTTATGCTTGAAATTGCCGACCTTGGCAATGAAGTGGATAAAGCCGGAAAACTCAACCGCGTTTTCGCGGCGCCGGGCTCTCTGGCCCATTCCTGCGCTTCCTGGATTCAGATTGAGCAGAATGAATTGACTGTCCAGGCCGGCGGGTTTCAAGATGTGAAGTTTCTGCTGGCGGTTCCGCCGGATGCCGTGGGCGGCCATGCGGCTGTGATTTTTTTCCGAGGCGTGCCGGCTGCTGCTGCAGCCGCCGCTGAAGCAGATCCGTCCAAATCGACAACGATTGTCCAAATCCAGCCGCGTATCGGAGTGCTTATTTTTCACGAAGCCTCAGGCACGGTACAGCGTACGGGCCGCCTTGAAGACTTCAAAGCGGAAGCCCCGCTGGATGGCGAACCGCTGCGCATGACCTATACCTTTGAGAATACGGGCAATGTCGACATTTTGTTGGGCGGAAGTTTTTACCTTCTTGGAGAAAATAATGCGCTTGCCGCGAAAGGCAGTATCAATACCCTGCGGTCTTTTCCCGGAGACCACGGCCAATCGGAAACGGTTTGGGAAGGCGTACTCGACCCGGGCAAGTATCACTTAGTCGCAAGTTTTGAATTAGGGCCGGATGGTCAGGAAGTCATTGTCCGTGAAGCCGATTTGGAAGTCACTGAATCTGTTTGAGCGCCCCACAACCTGCAGGCATTTGATGATGATCCGATATGGCCTGAAATGGATATCGCCGGTACTTGCCTGTCTGCTGGCCGTTCCCGCGGCCTTTGCCAATCCGGCGGCACCGGTGCCGATGGTGCTGCCTGAGGCCCCCGATCCCGCAACGCAGGATCCCGCTTCTGAAAACCTGCGCGTCACGCTGTATGAGGTCGAACTGGGCCAGACCTTATTCATCCCGATTCCGAATATTTCTTTTAACCTGGTGCAATCGCCGCAATTTGTGAGTGTCAACGATACGCGGGCCGACGGGCTTGAAGTTCGCGGAGAAAAAATCGGCGAGACACTTATTTTGATTTGGGCTCCGGGCGGTGTGCAAAGCGTGCGCGTGCGCGTTTTGCGTCCTTCCGTTGAAGCGCAAATGATCGATCGCGCAATTCGAAAAAGTTCCAAAACCTACCGTTCCCAGCGCGACCGCAGTTTCAAAATTGCCTATGACGGCGCCTACTCCCTGCTGGAAGAAGACCGGGTCTTAGGACGCGTCACGGAATCGCGCAAACTGTGGGGCCACCGTGTGAAAGGCTGGGGGCAGACCCCCCTCGGCGAAACCCGGGCGGGAGGTTTTTACGAATACCGTAAAGAGCATGCACTTGAGAAATCCGTCGCGATTCCGCGCGATTTTTATTTCGGCTTATATGAAACCGACCTGCCCTTTTTGAAACATTATGATCTTCAGGGGGGGACCCAGTACTCCGTGCTTAGCAAATTCGGTTTCCCGGGCGCCCGTTACAACGGTCTCAGCCTTCAGCCCTCCGTTTCGCGCCAACTCAATCCCCGTAAGGGGCAGACCGATGTTTCATGGTTTGCCGGCGAAAAGCGCGATGGTTCCATCATCGACAACCCGGCCGGCGTGCAGAACCGCCAGCTTGAAGGCAAGGTCACAGGGGAGCGTGTCGACCATTACTTCTGGCCCGGAGGCAAAGTTTCGCTGGGCGGCTATCATCAATGGGCCGGGCCCCGCACGGCGTTGGAATCAAAACATAATTTTGACGGGCGTTTTCACGTTCGGGTTCCGTATGTGGAACTGGAAGGCGAAGGCGGCCTGGATGAGGAGAGCCGCGGTGCCGGAGAGTTCCGCACCGTGGTGCAAAACCGTTTTGCAGGCGTTGAAGGGCGTTATTACAACGTCAACAATCACTATGGCACGATTACCGGAAGTGTGCAGAACCGCGCCAACCGCGGCATGGAACTGCGTTCCAGCCTTTACCCGCTGATCCCTTTCAATAACAGCGATGCAGTTTCTTTTCGAGGAAACGCGGGGTGGCTGCGCAACCATTTGTCCGTCAATCCCGACCGCAACGAAGACTACATCAAATGGCAGCAAGGCAATATGCTGCTGAAACTGCCCGCCCGCATCACCAGCGATACCAGTATTTATTTTCTGGATCAGCGCGCCTCAGCTTTCCCGTTTACGGAGCGCCGCGTGCAGGAAGAATTGTCCAAAGATTTTTCGTTTAACAAAAGGCTGGTAAACCGCTTGAGGCTTTCAGTTTTCAGCGGCATTGAATCTTTCCGCGACGCCGAAGAGACGCAGGGATTTAATTCGACACGCTATGAACTCGGGACGGGCGCGAATCTCAGCCTGCGAGGCGGTTTTTGGCTGTTGACGCGCTATGCCTGGAACTTTCTGAGAGAAGAAGATTTGCCGGCGCCGCCCTCCGATACGACCCACCCCCACCAGCTTACGCTTAGCGCCGGTTGGAGCCATGCCTTTCGCCGTGTTCCCATGACAGTCAATGCCGACGTGCGTTACGTCGAGGAGGGCGATACGCACGGGAAGATTCATCAGCCCTATCTCAACGAAGACCGCCTGGAGGGGCACGCCGGTTTGAGTGTGACGGTGCGGGATAATACGGAACTTTTTGCAGATTCCCGGATCGCCATTACCCAATCGACCATCGGTGCGCCCGACCACGCGGAGTTTTCTGTGACCAGCGGCCTCCGGATGCTGCTGGACACGGGATTTTATATTGCGCGAAAAGGCATGGTCGAGGGGTATGTGTTCAATGACAAGAACGGTAACGGATTGCGTGACGCCGGCGAGCCGGGTTTTTCCGGTTATGAAATCAAAGCCGAGGGGGGCGGGACCGCACTGACCAACGCGGAAGGGTATTACCGTTTGAAAATCAAGGAAGGCCCCGCGCGCGTTTCAGCCGCAACCCAGATTCCGGAAGGCTTTTTTTATACCACAGTCAACTGGCAGGAACTTGAGATTTTACCCAAATCAAAAACAAGTCTGAATTTCGGCCTTGCGGCGCAATTTCAAATCCGGGGCCGCGCTTTTGTGGACGTCAATCGCAACGGACTTTTTGAAAAAGACGATATCCCAATGCCCAAAATCCGGCTCACGCTGGCCAGCGGACAAACGACGGTCACGTCGCCGGATGGTTTTTATTCGTTTCTTAAAATCCCTCCGGGGATCAACAAAATCCGTGTGGCCTTTGAAAGTGTTCCTGTCGGCTATCGCACAGAGACCGCGGTTGCAAAACAGCTGGAGGCGGCGCCCGGCGATCTTTTTCATTTTGACGTAATCCTGCGGCCGATGCGCGGCGTAAGCGGTTATGTGTTTGACGATTTAAATCAAAATTTATCGAAAGAACCGGATGAACCCGGCATCGCAGGTGTTCAGCTTGCGGTCGAAGGAAAAACAACACGGACCGGCCGGAATGGACGTTTTCAGGTAACTGAACTGGAACCTGGTAGACGTATTCTTCAATTGATTCCCACCAGCCTGCCTGCGGGTTACCAGCCGCTCCAGCCCGAGCGGACTCTCGAAATTCCGGCCGGGCCGTTTCAACGCGCCGATGTTCACTTTCCTCTGCGCAAGTCTTTTCGTAATAAAGAAACTAAAGCTGTCCAAGAATAAGTCACTGTTTCTGCAAACTTGATTTAAGTCATGCAGAGTGATTTATCCCTATTCTCGCCTGCCTTGTTCTCACTTATAAATTTTAAAATTTTCATGATTTAAAAACTAATTTCGAATAGTGTGTTCATGTAAGTCATTTATTTATAATAGGTTATACATTAAGATTCAAATTAAACACTTATTAAATATATTTAATTTTTAGCTTGACAGCGAGTCTAAACTCGGGTATATTTTGAGTACTTTTAGCGTATGTTTAAAAAGTATTTAGCTGAAAGAATAAGGGGCTTGAGGAGGCCAACATGAACACAGTAAAACAACTATTTAAAGGGATGGTTTTAGCTGCCGTCATAGGTTTTTTTGGGGTGTCGAACGCGCAGGCTGATTTTGAAACACTTGGACACCAGGTGACGGTCGCTGTGCCCGAAGTACTCAGTATTACGGCAGACACGGACGCTTTTACGCTGACTTTTGCGAGTCCGGATTCCGGTGCTGAAACCAATAGCAAGACAGTGGTCTATTCCGTGTCAGCCAATGACATGGGACAGGCGGACGGCGATACGGCGATCAATGCCAATCTCGATGCGCTCTATGACGGCGTTGATTTTAAAGCCCAGGTCGGCAGTTATAACAAGATCGCCGGCAATACAGAACTCGCGGCCGCGAATGCAGGCTTTGTGACCATGGGGACCAGCAATTTGGGCATTGCCAAGAAAGCCAATTCGGAAGCGGGAACAGATGGAAAGCTTCTCGAAGGTACGCTGCCGATTACCTATAAGGCCGTAGCAACGGAAGATTTGCCGTTTGGTGCACAGGCCCACTATCTTTTCATCACTCTGACCACGCGCTAATCCGCGAAGTGCCTGAATAAAACTTCAGGCTCGGCCAGTCAAGGTTGCCCCATAAATCGTCCCGTCTTGTTTTTTAGACGGGACGATTTTCCATGCGGTGCAGGCCGCTTCTTCCTTGAGACCCGCGCTTTCGGAGCCTATCAAAATTACGCATTGTGAAGCAAGTTGCCATGTAATTCCAACACACTACCCCCGGGATAGATATAAGGCTAGACACGAGATACCACGCTGAGTACAATCGAAAAAATTTTTTCAAAAGGAGATTATCCGTTTTATGTTGAACGAACTCACGGGCAAAGACAGTCTGCATGTTCTTTCGGTAGGGCAGGATTCACCTTATTTTCAGAGTTTGAATTCAAAATTAAGTTCTGATCACGGTTTTCAGATCCAGTCTGTGAGAACTTTTAGCGAGACCGCTCCCTCGCTTGATCAGGGCCGCCGTTACGATGCCATCCTTCTCGATTTGGATATTCCGGTCGAAGACCGGTTTACGAACATTCGAAAAATTCATGAAAAAAACCCTTTTATGCCGGTGATTGCATTAGGTGAGGACGAAAATCCGGCCGTGGGACTCCAGGTGATTTCCGAAGGGGGCGACGATTATCTTGTGAAAGGGCGTATTCATTCGGGCGTGGTCGATCGAGTTGTCCGGTATGGGATTGAGAAAAAACGCCAGGACAAACGGAACTACTTTATGGAGCAGAAGTACCGGCTTATTACCGAAAGATCCGCCACGGCGATTTGTGTGATCGGTACGCAGGAAACAGTAAGTTACATAAATCCAGCCGCAGAGGTGTTATGCGGAATTTCGGCGGCAAATGCCCGGGGAAAGGCTGTCCGGGACATCCTGCATTTTCAGGATTGGCCGGCCGTCGCAGCTTTTTTGGCTGCAAGCGCCGGAACGACGAGGATCCTGGACGCAGTCCTTTACGAAAATGGGGAGCGCCTGCCCGTGATTTTGAATCTGTCGTCCTTTCGTCTTGAAGGAGAGGATGATATTTTTTTATTTATTGATAGAAAGGTGATGCCCACCCCTGAGGAGCGTGAACAGACGCGTAAAGTGACGCAGGAAGCCCGCCAGGGCGAATTGGATCGGATTCAGTCGGAATATGTGTCTGCAGTCAGCCACTATCTCAAAACGCCGCTGGCCTCCATCCGGCTCTATCTTGATTATCTGGTCAACGGCTATGCGGGAAGCGTGACCGAAAAACAAAAAGAATACCTCTCCACGATTGATGAAACCACCGAGCGTCTCAATGACCAGGTGACTCGGCTGTTGAACCTTTCAAAGATCCGCTCACACCAGTTTCAGATGAAAATGGAGCAGACGGATTTGGCGCATATGCTTGAAGAGGAATCGCGTATTTTTAAGGCGCAGGCGGAGCACAAGCCCCTTGAAATGGTCATCAAAACGGAAAAAGCGCCCCTGGTCTATTGTGACCGCGGCCGGATGCGAGAGGTCATAAATAATTTTATCAGCAATGCCGTCAAGTATACGCCCGCCGGAGGGCGGGTTGCGTTTTTCGCGCGCCGGGCGGTCAATGGCGTGGAACTGGTGTTCGAGGACACCGGAATCGGTATCGAAGCCCAGTATCTGGAAGCTATTTTTGACCCCTTCTGCGACATTCCGAAAACCGGAATTGGCTGGGTGGAGAGCACGGGACTTGGCTTAAGTCTGGCTAAGAGGGTTGTAGAAATGCATCAAGGCACTGTCAGCGTCAAAAGTCAAAAAGGAAAAGGGTCTATTTTTACGGTTTTTCTGCCGGTGGAAAAACGCAAAGCCAATTCGCGGAGAAATGGCGTATGAGTGCGGCGCAAAACGAGCATATTTTTGTTACGGAAGATGATCTCCAAATCGCAAAAATCATCAATGACGCCTTGACCGATCAGGGTTATCGCGTCACTCTGGCGCGGTCGGTGACGGAGGCGCTTGGTTTGCTGGCCGAGCAGCGGCCGCAGCTGGCTCTTTTGGATGTTCAACTGCCGGATGGCGACGGTTTGACTCTGCTGAAAGAAATCAAGCAAAACAACCCGGCGATTTGCGTCATTATGATGAGCGCCCACGCTTCCATTCAGCTGGCGATCCAGTGCATTAAATCCGATGCGTACGATTTCATCGAGAAACCTTTCAAACTGCATCAGCTTTTCAGCAAAGTGGCTGATGGTTTGCGCCAGTATGCCGCGGCCCGCAAAGTATCCAGCTTCGACAAGGAATTGGGGGAAGCTTACAAATTCAAAACCATGATCAGCGACAGCGCGGCTATGAAAAAGAGCATGCTGGCGATCGAAGTGGCTTCTCAGAAAAATATCAGCGTTTTGATTACCGGAGAAAGCGGTACCGGAAAAGAACTTACGGCCCGCGCTATTCATCATAATAGTCCGCGTAAGGACGGCCCTTTTATCGCCGTCAATTGCATGGCTATCCCGGAGCAGCTTCTTGAAAGCGAATTATTTGGGTATGAGAAGGGGGCCTTTACGGGGGCGCAAGCCAGGAAAATCGGAAAATTTGAACAAGCCCAGAACGGCACGATCATTCTCGATGAAATCGGCGACCTTTCGGCGGATTTGCAAGGGAAGCTTCTCCGGGTAATCCAGGAGAGAGAAGTGGAGCGCGTGGGCGGTTCGGAATCCATCGCGTTGGATGTGCGGTTTATTTTTGCCACCAACAAAGACCTTTCCCAGATGGTGCGGCAGGGAAAGTTTCGCGAAGATTTGTTCTTC
>JAHFHF010000046.1:0-15919 GCA_023247055.1 Candidatus Omnitrophota bacterium | reverse complement strand
AGCGTCCGGATGATATTGAGACGCTGCTGACTTATTTTGTGTGTAAGTTCGGCAGTTCTGAAAAAGGCGCGGCCCCGCATATAGAAATCGAACCAGCCGCTTTGGCGAAGCTTAAAAGCTATGCCTGGCCCGGCAATATCCGCGAACTTGAGAATTTTGTGGAGCGGGTACTGGCCGGCAAGCCGGTGGGGATCTCTTCCATTCGTATTAGCGAGAAGGATACGCGTTTGATCGAGACTTCAAATGCCGCAGGTTTTGGCACAGGAACATCCTTGATGCAGCCAAACGTGCAGAGCATGGAAGAAGCCGAGAAGGTCATGCTTGAGCAGGCGCTGAAACAATCTGAAGGAAATTTAAGTAAGGCCGCAAAAATATTGAAAATCAGCCGCCAAACGATCTACCGTAAAATGCAAAAGTATGCTCTCACCAAAGACCCCGGCTCCAAGTCGTCGCAAGAAACCACCCAGCACATAGCGCTGTAACCCTTCTGCGGGTTTTGTATTTCCGGATCTTCTGCCCCCGTTCCTCTTTAGGTGTACCATTCTGGTTCGCTATTCTTCAGCTGTCACAAATTAGAACACGATTTGAAAATTCACACTAACTACGCGTGTTTTTTGGAGTTGCGGCGGAAGCGTCTGATGGTTAAGACTTTCTAAAATAATTTCGTTCCAAGATGGGACAGTTTTTTGTTTTTTTAGAGATTTCAGTTTTTGGATTTTAATTCGGATTTAACTTCTTGATTAGCTTCAAGTTGCAGGATTTGTTTTTCAGTTGGCACAGCTGATGCATTTCTCCGTCCCGTATGCAATGTTTCAAAATCAAAATGGAGGAAACTAAAATGAAGAATGCTAAATTGAGTTTAGTGGCAGTAATGCTTGTGGCAGGATTGGTCGGCATCTTACCCGCGGCGTTTGCGGGAGCGAGCGCTGTTACACATTCTGTTACGATTTCAGTACCGACTTCTCTTTCACTGACAGCTGACACAGCGGGTTTTACTCTCACGATGGCAGATTACGTGAGCGGATCCGTGTCGGATACGCAGCAGGTTGTCTATACGGTGAAGTCAAACAACAGTGCCTTGGCTGCGAATGCGGCGATTGTCAAAGCAAAGTTGGGTACCCTGTTTTCGGGTATTGATTTTCTTGCTAATCCCGGCGCTTATACCAAGCAGAACGGTAACTTTGATATGACCGAGAATGCTGCCGGCAACATCACGGTGCTTACATCCGATGTGCCTCTGATGAAAAAGACCGGGATAACGGGAAGCGGCAAAACGACCAAGGGAACCTTTCCGGTCGATTACAGCGCTCTCGCTACGGCGGATCTGGATTCTCAGAGCCAGAACCAGACGTTGACGGTTACGCTTGTAGATGCCTAAGGTTTTTCATTTCGTTGTAGATTAAGCAGAACCATCGACCCGCAGGGGGCGATGGTTCTTGCTTTTTTTAAACCTTCTGTTTTTTTATTCTTGATTGCGCTATCATGGTTTCCATGAGAGCGCATTTTTCTTTTAAGGCCGGTCTGGGATTCGCGCTTGCGGCGCAATTTTTTTTCGGTTCCATTGGCGCGGCCCACAACGTTTCCCTCCGTTTTCAAGTTCCGTCTTTTATCCAGTTCGAAAGCGCGTCTTCAAATCTCACGCTGCCTTTCGCCGATTTTTCTCCGGGCGCAGAAAGTGAAACGGCCGCCATGGAGTACAGAATCAAAGCCAACAATGTGACTCGTCAGCGCGGAGTTTTAATGGTGCAGATCGACAGCAAAGACTCGGATCTGGACTTACAGGCCCGATTTGCCAATTTCAGCAATGCGGGAGGGACGGCGATTCTTGTCCGGAACCGGCAGGCCTTTGTGACGCTCACAGAGCGAGACGTTTTTTTAGCCGACAAAACGCCGGTGTCGGGTTCCGGAAGGACGATCCAGGGGAGTTTCGAGATTGCTTATAAGGCCCGTGCCGTCAAGGAACTGCCGGCGGGAACGCGCATCAAAACAATCAAACTGACTTTTGCCGACGTATGAAAAAAAAGATCCCGGTTCTTTTAACACTGGGGCTGCTGATGTGTGCGTCTCCGTCCCTTTGGGGCGAAGTGGATACAAAGTTCATTCACGTTTCTTTTGAGGTCAGGCCGGTGTTTTTGGTGAAATCGTCTTCAAGTTCCTCAGGCACCGCCGCTGTGGATTTTGGGTGGGTTGTTCCTTCCGATGATTCTTCTCCGGGGGAGATTTTAGAGGTAACGATTGCGACGAATACGGCGCGATCTTACAGAATTTATCAGACTGCCGCTTCGATTCAAAGCGACGAAGGCAGTACGCCTCCGGAAGGGCTGGTGAAGTTTAAGGCCATGCCAGGCCTTGCAGGGGGGCGTTCCGAAGTTTCCTCCTACGAAGATCTGAGGCCCGGCAAAAGGCTGATTTTTTCATCGCGGCCCGGCGGCGGAGCGGATCAATTTCAAATTCATTATCAACTGGGCGAGTCCGGGATTTTGGATGCCGGCGATTACTATGGAAGAGTGGCCATTGATGGCGAACTTTCTTAAAAAAGGTTTTTTTTGGGTTTCAGGGTTTATTTTGATTTTATTTTTTTTCCCGAACCAGGGCCACGCTGAATTTGCTTTGGACGTCGAAACAATCGAAGGGATTCAGGATCTGGATTTCGGCTCGGTGGAAAGCTACTCCCCCGATGGAGAACCGTCATCGGAAAGCGTTTCCAGACAGATTTTGCTCATGGTACGAACCGACCTGCAAAAGCCTTATCGAGTGACGCAAATTCTGGAGCGCAAGGCTGTGAATGAAAATTTAAACGCGATCAAGCCCGAAGCAATACAATACACCACCGTGCTTCGGCAGGGGGACGGGCTTTTGCGGGCCCCAAGCCGCCGTAATCTTGAATTGGGGGAACAGGAAATTTTTCTTTCCAACGGAACCGGAGATGCCGCGGAAATTTTGATTCAGTATGATCTTAGCGTGCCGCCGGCTGAACAGGCCGGGTACTACCGTACGTCTATCCGCTACCGTCTTTACACGACCACATGAGGGGGGTTACGATGCGCACTGCCATTTTTGCAATTATTTTAAGTTTGGGAGGGGCGCTGCAGCAAGCTTGGGCGGCGCCCGCCGCGCCATCCGTTCCGCTGGCTGCGGCCACAGATGCGGAGGCGGCGCCCCCCGGCGGATTTGGCATGGCGGTGGGCCCCACCAATATCCGTCTTGCCGGTGCTCCCGGAAGCGCCCAGACCGGAAAAATTATGGTCTGGAATCATGGAGCCAGCCCGCTTGACATCGTGACTGAATTAAGCGACGTGACCAATACTTTGACGGATGATAACCGTCTTGAGCGGGATTTTCCGCCTCCCGGCGTCGTTCCGTATTCCTGTGCGAAATGGGTCGTGCTCGAACGGCAGGAATTTACCGTTGAGGCGCATTCAAAACAAGAGATTGGAGTTACGGTTTCAACGCCCTCAGATGCTTCCGGCGGCTATGCCTGCGTGGTTTTTTTTCGCGGACTGCCTGTTTTTGACGCCGGGGCCGATGATGACGGCAAACCAAAAACTTCCGTTGTCGTTCAACCGCGTATCGGAACCCTTTTATTCTTTGAAGCTGAGGGCACGGTCGTGCGTAAGGGGGAATTGCTGGAACTTTCCTATAAACCGCCGCAGGAAGACCGGCCGCTTCTTGTGCAGTATGAATTTAAAAATACGGGCAACACCGATATTCTCTTGTCGGGGCATTTTCACATTATGGATAGCCAGAAGGCTCTGATGACCAAGGGGGATTTGACCCCCATCCGCACGTTTCCCGGAGATCAAGGTATTGCGCAGACTGAATGGGCCGGAGTGCTTGCCCCCGGTGCTTATCAACTTGTGATTACGATGGAACTTGGACCTGACGCCCAGGAAGTCATCGTGAAAGAAATTCCTCTGACCATTGAGTAAAGCCCAAAAACGGTTATTCAGAGCGCCTAATGCTCTAAGTTTGACTCTGCTGGTTTGCTGCATGGGACAAACCGCTTATGCCGCATTGCCCGTTGCGGGAGATCAGCGTGCGTTGCTGCCTGCGCCCGTGGCATCCGCCGCGCCTAACCGGAATCCTTCTTCCACGGAAAAATTAAAAGTGGAAAACTACTCCGTGGAGGCGGGCAAAACGATCACCATCCCGACGTACGGATTTGAACGGTCGCTGGTCATGAATCCCCAGCCTGTTTTGATTCTGGAAGAGAAACCGGGGGAAATCATCATCGAGGGCAAGCAGCCGGGGGCAACTCTCATTCTTTTGTGGGAAGCCGCCGGAGTCCGAAGTATCCGCATGACGGTGACTGTCCCCAAAACTGAAATCGAGACACGGGAAAAAATTGCCCGCGAGCAGTCCCCGCTTTACCAGTCGCAGAAAAAACGTGCTTTTAAATTTTTTTATGACACACGCTACTCGATTCAGCGTGACGGCCGGGAAATCACTAAAATTTCCGAGGTGCGCCGGGTGGGCGACCATCAAATGGCTATGAAAGGACAGACTCCTTTTGGCCATCTGAAGGGGAACCTGTTGATGGAATACCGCAAAGATGCGAATACTCGCAGCGGCGTGACCATGCCGTCGGATGTCAAAATGGGCCTCTACGAGACTCGTCTTCCGCGTATGCGCAGCATGGATGCGGTGGGCGGAACCCAATTTGTCAGCGCCGATCCCTATGGATTTCCGGGGGCCCGCATTCTGGGAGTTTCGCTGGCTCCGTCAGTGATGCGCCTTGAGAAGGCAGAGGCCCGCAGCCTGCATCCTTTTTTCTTTGTGGGCCGCGAAAGAGACGGGTCTACGATTGACAGTCCGGCGGGAATTAGAAATCGAAAATTGAAAAATAGATTTGTGGGGGCCGGGGCGCAATATTTTCTGTGGAAACAAAACAAGATTTCTGCGGCGACCTACCATCGCTGGGACGGACCTCAGGAATCACGGGCCGACAGAAATGCGGACGTGAAGCTGGATTTGGGCCGCGGGCCGGTTCGCTTTGCAACGGAACTGGGCGCCGATGATGAAAACCAGGCTGCGCTCAACAGCGTGCTTCTTTTAAGTACGGAAAAATTTTCGATCGAAAATCGCTGGGTCAATGTTGAAAAAGATTATAGAACGGTCACCGGATCGGCCGCCGGCAGCGGCCAGCTGGGGTACTCGCTTTATGCCGGCTGGTATCCGCCTGAGGGCAATGTCCGCGTTTATCTGGACGCCGGCCTGCTGCGCAGCCGGACTTCCCCCAGCCTTGAGCCGCGTTTTAAAAAACATTATGCAAAAACGATTTCTCCAAGGCTGGAGTGGTCGGCCCCGGATGGTTCCACGCTGCAATTCGGCGCCGCTTACGAGGATCAAAGGCCTGTTTCTTCGCCGCTGATCCGTAAGCGGCTGGATGGACGTTACTCCAAAGATTTTTATTTTGGCCGGCGCTTTTTTGAAAACGCCGGATTTTTCGCCCTGGCCAGTCTGGAAAGTTTTCGTAAGGCCGTGAATTCTCCCGGTTTTAATGCCAACCGCAGCGGCGTGGGCGCCGGAGTGAACGTGAATATTTTTTCCGGATTCTCTGCATCGGCGCAGCATACGGTTTACAAACTTTCGGAAAAAGAGCCGGTTCCTCCGGGCAGCCGGACTTATCCGAACCAGTTTATTGTGCAGATCGATTATGGGCGCCAGCTTTCACCGCTGCCGGGGACTCTGCGCGTCGGTGTGCGTTATACGAATGAACAAGACACGTTCAATAAAGTGCAGCAGCCTTTTTCACAGCAGGACAGAATCGAAGGCAACGCAGGGCTTTATTTCCGAATGTCTCCGGAGACCAGTTTTTATGTGGACAGCCGCGTGGTGCGGCTGAAATCCACGGTAGGCGATGCGCCGCGTGCTGAATTTTCACTGGTAACGGGGCTGCGCACAGGCCTGCTGAGTCCTATCCGGATTCCGCAAAAAGGCAAAGTGGAAGGCTGTGTTTTCAAAGATGTCAATGCGAATGGGATTCGTGAGCCGGAGGAGCCCGGGTTGGCAGGTTTTGAAGTCTCCATCGCCGGTGGTCCGGCTAAAAAAACCGACGAAAACGGTTTTTACCGTCTCCGCGTCAAAGAAGGCCAGTGGGTGGTAACGGCCGCCGGGCAGGTCCCCGAGGGGTGGTTTTTTTCGACCGTGAGCCAGCAAGCCTTGGAATTGCTGCCCGGAGAAGTACGGACGATTCACTTCGGAGTGAGTGCGCAAATTCAGGCCCGGGGCCGTATTTATCTTGATTTGAACCGCAACAGTTTTTTTGATTCGGGAGATGTTCCGATGGCCGGCATTGAAATTAAGATGGCCTCAGGGCAGCGTGGACGGACAAACGGCGAAGGGCTTTATTCTATTTTTCGCGTTTTACCGGGAGCCAACCGGGTGAGCATTGATCTCAATTCGCTCCCTTCAGGATACCGCACTTTGAGTCCGACCGAAAAATCCTTTGATGCGGCAGCCGGGGATGCCATCACCTATGACGTTGTCTTGGGCGCGGACCGTATTATCAGCGGCGTTGTGTTTGAAGATAAAGATCAGGATGGCTCCCGAGGAAGCGGTGAATGGGGGGTGGCGGGTATTGCCGTGTCGGCCGGCGGTTATAAGAGCGTGACAAACCTCGACGGCCGTTTTTTTATACGCGACCTGTCGCCGGGCCCAAAAAGTGTTTTTGTGGAAGAAGAAACCGTCCCAGCCGCATATAAGCTGATTTCAGAGCCTTACCTTATAGAAGTCCCCAATGGACCTCTTATGCGCCAGGATCTTCACTTTGCCCTTGTCCGTAATCCGAAGAAACCTCTCGATTAGCTTTAATGCCCCTGAACTCTATTTTGTATCTCATTATAAATAAATGAGTTATGATATTGGTGTCAAATTTTGTTACAATTCTAAGATCGTTAAAGATATTAAAATATATCTAATGATATTAATTGCTATTTATTGAAATATTAAATTCATTTATTAGCTTTTATGCTCTTGATTTTATCTGTAACGTAATCATACACTTTGAACAGACGAAATCAGCATCCAAATTAAATAGTTTTAACGATCGTTCAACCGGATGAGATTACAAAGTGAAAATGCAGTGGAATAAAGCCAGCAGAAAATTTTTCATGAGCGCAAAACGAGCGTGCAGCATTTTAATGGCAGCGCTTTTGTTGAGCGTTCCTGCGGCTTCCGGCGCAGGCGAATTGGCTTCTCACCAGGTGACGATCAGCGTTCCCCAGGCTAGTGAGATTTCTGGTGATTTACAGAGTTTTAACCTGGCTTTTCAGGATTTTCTCCAGGGCTCTGAAACCAATCAGCAGGTCGTGAACTACCGCATCAAAGCCAACAATCTCAGCAGGAACAGCGGCGTTGTGCAGGCCAAGGTTTCTGTCTCTATTGACGGTGTTTCGGTGAAGGCTGATGTGGGGGCGTATCATAAGCAAGCCGGCAACGCCCATTTAGTAGAATCCAATGCGGGTTTCATCTCTCTGGGTGAAAATTATACGCACCTTTGTGACCGCCAAACGGACTCCGGTGACGGGGCTGTGGCAGTTGGAAATTTTTCCGTGACCTACAAAGCAGCCGCTGATCAAGCGATCAGCGCACAGGATGTCCTGGTTGAACTCTCCATTGTCATTGTGGATATCTAACGCTTACACGGGCTTCCCTGGCCCGAGAAGCGTAGTGCCTGAAGAAGCCGTTCAGGCCTAACGCTTACACGGGCTTCCCTGGCCCGAGAAGCGTAGTGCCTGAAGAAGCCGTTCAGGCCTAACGCTTACACGGGCTTCCCTGGCCCGAGAAGCGTACGTAGTACAATGGCGCTCTATCCCCACTCCCGCTCGTAAAAAGACCGCTTAGAGTGTTGCAATTCCTGACAGTGTCCGCCGCATTAAAAAAACTGCGTATCCCATTTAATAAAAACGAGTTGCGGTTTTAGAATTTTAAATATGTTCCAACTTGGAACACTACTGATGCATTTTGATGATGACTAATTAAACGAAATTTTTTGGTTCTAACCAGTTCATTTTTAATAGCATACAATCTTATTTAATAATTTTAATAAATTTGGCATGTAATTTGTAAACTATGCATAGCTTTTAAGATCATTAAGATCTTAAAACGATCTAATCATGGCAATAAATACACAATGAGGTGGTAAATATGAGATCAAAATTAATTGCAGGTACTTTTGTACTCTCATGGGCTGTCGTAAATGGAGTGATCGGGCTGGGTGATGCGTGGGCGGCCTCAACGACTTCAAGTCATCAGGTCTCTATTCAGATCCCTGAAATCTTGAGTATCAACGCAGATGTATCGGGTTTTACGCTGACGCTCAATGATTTTGTGAAAAATTCCGTATCGGACAAGCAGACAATTCAATATACCGTCAAATCCAACTTCAACAGAGCCGCGGCCGGTGCTACGGTTGTGAAGGCCAAGCTAGCAACATTGTTCCAATCCATAGATCTGCTGGCTAAAACCGGAACTTACGTCAAACAAGGGGGCAATGCCAGTCTCACAGCGTCCTCTTCGAGTCAAGTCAAGATCTTAACCACAGACACGGGACTTGCAAAAAAAGTGTTGGATTCTGGTAATGGCCAGATTTTGAGCGGTACTTTTCCGATTGAATATCAAGCGGTGGCACAAGCGGATCTTGGTTCCGGAACACAGACAGCTGCTTTGACCATTACGTTTAGCGATATTTAACCAGAGTCATTCCGGGAGCGATAAAGAGTCTTACTAAAATGCGCGAAGTAAGTCTTTGGCATAGTTTTTTCTAGCACCCCATTGTGTTTTATCATTCCGTCCGTATAATTGGGATTGGAATGAAGATTAGACCGTTACAAACCCTCAATGCCTTAATCCTTGCGGCCTTAATAGCCCCGCCAGTCTGGGCTGGAGTTGAAACCACAGGGCAAAGCGTTACTATCCATGTACCGCCTACGCTTTCGCTGGCAGCTTCCCAAGATCAAATTGCCCTGGCTTTTCCTGAAAATGCTCCGGGCGCTGAAACGAACAGCCTTACGGTCACCTATTCGGTCAAGTCTAACGATATGAGCCAGGCGGATGGAGCATCGGCCGTACTGGCGCAGTTGGATACGCTTTTCCCCGGCATGGAGCTGAAGGCCGCCGTGGGGGGATATGTCAAGAGAGGCGGAAATACGGAACTTGTACCTTCAGGGGCAGGTTTCGTGAGTATTCAGGATTCCCAGACCGCGCTTTTGACTAAGCAAAATTCCTCCGGCGACGGTCAGCTGCTTCATGGCGATTTTCCAGTAACTTACAAAGCGGTGGCCCGGCAAGCGCTGACGGCGGGCGATTATGCGCGCCAGCTGATGTTGACCCTCACTGATATCTAGGCGTACCGGGTCGCGAACTGCGACACTGACCCGGCGCCATGAAAAAATCTTAATTTTCCTGCCTTGAAGCTTTCTCCCAACCCCTATGAAAAAAAGTATTTACGTCATTCTGGCCCTCGTGTAATCTATCCAACCGGCTCTCTTCGTTATAATTTGAACGATATTTTTCAGGGACAGGTCCAAGCGAAGCGGATCTGTCCCTATTTCCCTCGGATTTGATAGAGATCATGAAAAATACGAATCCTCGACCCATGCGAAAGCCCGGAAAACAGGGGCTTTATGACCCTGCGTACGAACACGATGCCTGCGGCGTCGGGTTTGTTGTAAACATGAAGGGTAAGAAATCCAACGCCATTGTCCGGCAGGCATTGACTGTCCTTGAAAATTTAAGCCACCGCGGCGCCTGCGGCTGTGAAATCAATACCGGCGACGGTGCCGGCATCCTGCTTCAAATTCCCCATACGTATCTTCAAACCGAAGGCCGCAAAGCGGGGCTCAGCCTGCCCGGTCCCAAAGAGTACGGCGTGGGTATGGTCTATCTTTCGCCTGTGGACGCCGAGCGGCGGCAGCAGGAAAATTTTTTTGAGCAGGTGATCCAAGAAGAAGGGCAGGCTTTTCTAGGCTGGCGTACCGTCCGCACGGATGACAGTTCGTTGGGCCCCACGGCGCGCGCAAGCGAGCCTCTTGTGCGGCAGGTCTATATTGGACGCAATTCCAAGCTGCAGGACGATGATGCCTTTGAACGCAAACTGTATGTCATCCGCAAGCGTGTGGAAAATGCGCTGCGCTATTCCGGTTCCGCCGGCGGACAATTTTTTTATGTTTCTAGTCTTTCGCATCGCACGATCGTCTATAAAGGCATGCTCATGTCCGAGCAGGTCGGACTTTTCTTTCCGGAACTGGCAGACCCTTCCGTCGAGACGGCGCTTGCTTTAGTGCATTCGCGCTTCAGCACGAATACGTTTCCGAGTTGGGACCGTGCGCATCCGTACCGCTACATTGCACACAACGGCGAGATCAACACCTTGCGTGGCAACGTGAATTGGATGCATGCGCGCCAGGCGATTTGCGAGTCGGATCTTTTTAAAGACGATATCAAAAAAATCCTTCCTGTGATTGCTGCCGACGGCAGTGACTCGGCCATGTTCGACAACTGCCTGGAGTTTTTGGTCCTCAGCGGCCGGTCCCTGCCGCAGGCCATGATGATGATGATTCCCGAGCCGTGGTCCAACCATGAGAGCATGAGTCTAGAGCGTAAGGCTTTCTATGAGTACCACAGCTGTCTGATGGAACCGTGGGACGGCCCGGCTTCCGTAGCTTTCACCGACGGCATCCGCATCGGCGCGACCCTTGACCGCAACGGGCTGCGGCCGTCACGTTACTATGTGACCAAAGATGATCTTGTCATTATGGCTTCTGAGGTGGGCGTGCTGGATATTAAACCTGAGAATGTCCTGCAAAAAGGACGCCTGCAGCCCGGCCGCATGTTTCTGGTTGATATGGAAGAGGGACGCATTGTGGCCGACGATGAAATTAAAAATAAAATTGCGGCGGAACATCCGTATCAGATTTGGCTCAAGGACAATTTAATGGATCTCGAAACATTTCCTGAAGCTCCGCACGTGCATGAGCCCGATCATGAAACCGTGCTGCAGCGCCAGCAGGCTTTCGGGTACACCTTTGAAGATCTGCGCATAATTTTGATGCCCATGGGCAAAGACGGCGTCGAACCGATCGGCTCCATGGGCACGGACACGCCGCTGGCGGTCCTCTCGAACAAGCCTCAGCTTTTGTACAATTATTTCAAACAGCTTTTTGCGCAAGTCACCAATCCGCCGATTGACTGCATCCGCGAGGAAATCATTACGTCGACGGAAACCACGATCGGCGGGGAAGGCAACCTGCTCAAGCCCGAGCCGCGCAGCGCACGCCAGATCCGGCTGAAGAGCCCGATCCTGAGCAATGAAGAGTTTGAAAAAATCCGCCATATCCATCATAAGGATTTCAAGTCTGTCACGCTGCCAATTCTTTATGAAGCCACCAAGGGCGGCAAAGCCATGGAGAGTGCCCTTAAGAAAATTTTTGAATTGGCCAGCCGTGCAATCAAACACCATACGAATCTGATCGTGCTTTCCGACCGCGGCATCAATCATGATCACGCCGCTATTCCGGCTCTGCTGGCGGTTTCAGCCTTGCACCATCATTTAATTCGTGAAGGCACGCGCACCCGTGTCAGCCTTTTGCTGGAATCCGGGGAGCCGCGCGAAGTCCACCATTTTGCCCTGCTGATCGGCTATGGCTGCAGTGCGATTAATCCGTATCTGGCGTTTGAATCGCTTGATGATTTGATCCGTCAAGGACTGCTTACGGGGACTGACCACAAAAAAGCCGTCAAAAACTACACCAAAGCCGTAGCCAAGGGCGTCGTTAAGACGATGTCCAAGATGGGTATTTCTACGATTCAAAGCTACCGCGGCGCCCAAATTTTTGAAGCCGTGGGACTCAATCGAAAACTGGTTGACCAGTTTTTCACCTGGACCGCAACGCGCATTGAAGGCATCGGCCTTGAACAGGTGGCCGAAGAAGTGCTGCGCCGGCACCGCCATGCGTTTCCCGACCGCCAGGTCAATGGACACACGCTGGATACGGGCGGGCAATATCAATGGCGGCGTGACGGCGAATATCATTTGTTCAATCCGGAAACCGTGCATAAATTGCAGCAGGCCGTGCGCACCGGAAACTACAAGGCGTTCAAGGATTATTCCAAGGCTGTGGACCTGCAATCCCGCAACTATTGCACCTTGCGCAGCCTGCTGGATTTTAAATTAGCCGGCAATCCCATTCCGCTCGAAGAAGTCGAGCCGGTGGAGGCCATCGTCGCGCGTTTCAAGACCGGCGCTATGTCCTACGGTTCGATCAGCAAAGAAGCTCACGAAAGCCTGGCGATTGCCATGAACCGTATCGGCGGCAAAAGCAACACGGGTGAAGGCGGCGAAGATCCGGCGCGTTATGTCAAGGATGCCAACGGCGATTCACGCAACAGCGCGATTAAGCAAGTCGCCTCGGGCCGTTTTGGCGTCACCAGCCTTTATCTTGTCAGCGGGCGCGAAATCCAAATTAAAATGGCCCAGGGGGCCAAACCCGGTGAAGGCGGCCAGCTGCCGGGAACAAAAGTCTATCCGTGGATTGCCAAAGTGCGGCATTCGACGCTCGGCGTCGGATTGATTTCACCGCCGCCGCATCATGACATTTACTCGATTGAAGACCTGGCTGAGCTGATCCACGATCTCAAAAATTCCAATCAGCAGGCCCGTATCAGCGTGAAGCTTGTCTCCGAAGTCGGCGTAGGTACGATTGCAGCCGGCGTGGCCAAGGCGCATGCGGACGTGGTGCTGATCAGCGGCTACGACGGCGGCACCGGAGCCTCTCCGCTTTCAAGTATCAAGCATGCGGGCATTCCGTGGGAACTGGGGCTTGCGGAAACACACCAGACTCTGGTGCTGAATAATTTACGCAGCCGCATTGTGGTCGAAACCGACGGCCAGCTTAAGACCGGACGCGACGTGGCGATTGCCGCCTTGCTGGGCGCCGAAGAATTCGGTTTCGCGACTTCGCCGCTGGTTGCCCTGGGCTGCATCATGATGCGCGTCTGCCATCTCAACACTTGCCCGGTCGGCGTGGCGACTCAAGATCCCCAGCTGCGCGCAAAATTTTCGGGTGATCCGGCGCATGTCGTCAACTTCATGAAATTCATCGCCGAAGAACTGCGCGAAGTCATGGCCCAGCTGGGCTTCCGTACGGTCAATGAAATGGTGGGCCGCACCGACCGGCTTGATCCCAGTAAAGCCGTTGAGCATTGGAAAGCGCGCGGGCTGGATTTCTCCAAAATTCTTTATCAGCCGGACATGCCGGCGGATGTCGGCCGCTACGCTTCGATTCCGCAAGACCACGGTCTTGAGAAGGCGCTCGACAATACGCACTTGCTTAAATTGGCCGCACCGGCGCTTGAACGCCGCGAGAAAGTCAAAGCGGTGATTCCGATCAAAAACGTCAATCGCGTGACGGGAACGATTCTGGGCAGTGAAATTACGCGCCGTTTTGGCGCTGAGGGCTTGCTGGAGGATACGATTCATTTTCATTTCAAAGGTTCCGCGGGCCAGAGTTTCGGCGCTTTTATTCCCAAAGGCATGACGCTGGAATTGGAAGGCGATGCCAATGACTATGTGGGCAAGGGGCTTTCTGGCGGCAAGATTATTGTTTATCCGCCGGCCGGCTCGACGTTTGCTTCCGAAGATAACATCATCATCGGCAACGTGGCGCTGTATGGGGCGACCGGCGGCGAAGCCTATATCCGGGGCATGGCGGGCGAACGTTTTTGCGTGCGCAACAGCGGCGTGCATGCGGTCGTGGAATCCGTGGGCGATCATGGCTGCGAATATATGACGGGCGGCCGCGTAGTTGTACTTGGCTTGACAGGCCGCAATTTTGCAGCCGGCATGTCCGGCGGCGTGGCTTATGTGCTGGACACGGCCGGGGATTTTGCTTCGCGCTGTAATAAGCAGATGGTGGATTTGGAAAAATTGAACGGCACCGAAGAAATCGCCGGACTCAAAGCCATGATCGAACGGCATGTGCATACCACCCAAAGCCGGCGCGGCACCCAGGTTCTCGACTTATGGGACGACATGGTGCCCAAATTTGTGCGTGTCATTCCCAAAGATTACAAGCGCGTGCTGCAGGCCCTGGAAAAAGTCCGTTCGAGCGGTTTGAGCGGGGAAGAAGCCATTATGGCGGCCTTTGAAGAAAACTCCCGCGATCTTTCGCGTGTGGGAGGAAACTAAAATAAAGCACCGAGCACTGAGCACCAAGCACCGAGTAAAAAAGAAGTAAAAACAACGATTAATGAGAAAAGAAATTTTTTATCGGCATATATTTTTTAAATGAATAAATAAAACATGAAATTTTTTATTTTGTCACTTTCCTCATCATTTGAATTTCATCGCTCGGTGCTTAGTGCTCGGCGCTTACCATTCAAGGCTGTTTCCCATGGGTAAACCCACCGGCTTTTTAGAAATTCAGCGTGAACTTCCCAGGGACATCACGCCTGAACAGCGCATCAAGCATTGGAAAGAGTTTCATGAGCACATGCCTGAAGACAAACTTCAGGCCCAGGGCGCGCGCTGTATGGACTGCGGCATTCCATTTTGCCATACGGGCACTTTGCTGGCCGGTATGGCTTCAGGCTGTCCGGTCAATAACCTGATTCCCGAGTGGAACGACCTGGTTTACCGCGGCCTTTGGCAGGAAGCCCTTGAGCGCCTACACAAGACTAATAATTTTCCGGAATTTACGGGCCGCGTCTGTCCCGCGCCCTGCGAAGGTTCCTGCGTGCTCGGTATCAACAATCCTCCCGTGACGATCAAAAATATCGAAGTATCCATCATCGACAAAGGTTTTGACGAGGGCTGGGTTGTGCCCCAGGCGCCTGAAGTGCGCACCGGCAAAAAAGTGGCCGTGGTCGGTTCGGGACCCGCCGGCCTTTCAGCCGCGGCGCAGCTCAACAAGGCCGGGCATTTTGTGACCGTCTATGAACGCGCAGACCGCATTGGCGGCCTGCTGATGTACGGCATTCCAAATATGAAACTGGACAAGGCCGTGGTGCAGCGGCGCGTAGACCTGATGGCCGCCGAAGGGATCAAATTTGTCACAGGCACGGAAATCGGCAAAGATATTGCAGCAGACAAACTCCTCAAAGATTTTGACAGCATCGTGCTTTGCGGCGGCGCCACCAAACCGCGTGACCTGCCCCTTGAAGGCCGCAATTTAAAGGGCATTCATTTTGCAATGGAATTCCTCCATCAAAATACCAAGAGCCTGCTGGATGGAAAACCCAGCCAGAGTTTTATTACGGCCAAAGATAAAAACGTGATTGTGATCGGCGGCGGCGATACCGGCACGGATTGCGTGGGGACTTCGATGCGCCACGGCTGCAAAAGCCTGATGCAGCTCGAAATTATGGCGCAGCCACCCATGGCGCGCGCGGCAGACAACCCCTGGCCGCAGTGGCCCAAGGTTTATAAACTCGACTACGGCCAGGAAGAAGCCAAGGCGCTTTACGGAAAAGACCCCCGCGAGTATCTCGTGACCGCTAAACGCTTCATGGGTGATGAAAACGGACACGTCAAAGAAATTGAAATCGTACAGATCCAGTGGCAGAAAGATGACAAGGGCCGCTTTGTTCCTCAAGATGTGCCGGGCACTAGCCGCATTATGCCGGCCCAGCTGGTACTGCTTGCCATGGGATTTTTGGGTCCGGAAGAGAGCGTGCTGGCTCAACTTGGCGTGGAGCGCGATGAACGCTCTAATGCCAAAGCCGAATATGGGAAATATGCAACCAGCATCAAGGGCGTTTTTGCCGCAGGCGATATGCGGCGCGGCCAAAGCTTGGTTGTTTGGGCGATCAACGAAGGCCGCGGGTGCGCCCGCGCAATCGATGAATATTTAATGGGCCGAAGCGACCTGCCCTGAGTCCGCATTCTTAATGTGGCAATGGTGCCCTAGTTATATTGATG
>JAHFHF010000045.1:19789-27212 GCA_023247055.1 Candidatus Omnitrophota bacterium | reverse complement strand
AACCGGCTTCATTCAGGATGCCGGCCACAAAGCGGTTTCGCGGACTGCGGCGGCTGCTGCCGCTGCCGTGTGCAAAAATCACGACCCCGAGCGCTCCCGCCGGAATCGACAAGCTGCCTTTAAGTCCCGTAGTGATTTCAACGTCTTCATCGAGCATGCGCATCGTCTACCTCACAGTCCGGAAGGATAAGTTTCCGGCACAATGTCTTTGTCCCATTCCGGCCCGGCATCCAGCGGAGTCACGGCCTGGGTTTGGTGAAAATGAATGACCGCGTCAAATTGCCGGGCCAAACGGGCCTGAAAATAATGGCTGAGGCGTTCGCTGTCGGGACGGTAAATAACGCCGATGGCCCGTTCCAAGCGAGGTTCTTCAAGTGCTTTCTGCACGGGAAGCCCGTCCAGCAGGAGGAGAAAATTTTTTGGGCCAGCCTGGTGAAAAAAATCCTCGTAGCTGCCCGGAAGCGCGGGCAAGACCCGTTTTTTTTCGACGCGGCGGCCCCAGTCCGACGCGGCGGCCACAGTGCCGGTAAAGGTTGTGAATCCGATTAAATAAGCGCCGGCGCCATAGCGGCTGCGGATGATTTGACCGACGTTGAGTTCGCCCCGTTCGGACATTTCTGTGGCAGACGCATCGCCGACATGGGAATTGTGGGCCCAAACGGCGATATGCGCAGGCTGGTTATTTTTTTGCAGATGTTTGCGGAGCGCTTCCAAGGTTTTGCCCATGTGCCGGTCGCGCAGGTTCCAGGAAGACGCGCCGGGTTGAAACAGGGAGCGGTAGTATTTTTCGGCATCATGGACCAGGCTTGCATTCTGCTCCGCATAAAACCATTCGTCCTGCGCGGAAAAACCGTCCTGCTTGACGTAAAGATAAGCGCGTTCGTTCAACTCTTGAAGCTGTTTGAGCGCGGCTTCTTCACAGGGTTTGGCCAGGCCAAATTCAGACGCATAACCGTAAGATTGGGGATCTTCTCCGAAATGATCGAAACAGGAATAGCGGAAACGCGCCCTTTGGGCGGCTTCCGGATCCACTTTGTCCAAATAAGTCAAAACCGCATCAATCGAGCCGTATAAGCTGTAAAGGACCAGGCCGTAAAATCCCACCTTTTCTTCCGGACTGGAAAACCGGCTGTTGTAATCGCGCAGCCATTCGATAAATTCCGAGACTTCGCGATTGCGCCACATCCAGCGCGGGAAACGTTTGAAATCTTCCAGGGCTTCCCCGGCGTTTGAGTCGCGCCCCAGGCCGCGTACGTAGCGGTTGATGCGGTAAGCATCCGGCCAGTCCGCCTCCACCGCAACGGCCTTAAACTCTTTTTTTTCAATGAGTTCCCGGGTGATGGCCGCTCTTTCCCGGTAAAACTCGCGCGTGCCGTGCGTGGCTTCTCCGATGAGCACGAGCGGGGCGGCGCCGATTTTTTTCATTAAATCCGGATGACCGGATTTTTTTTCGTCCCAAGGAACGGCGGCTTCCGCGATCGTTTGGTCCTGCGAATGGATCATGAAGGCACCCTGATTCTCTGGGATTGCGAAAGTAAAGCTTTGACTTCTTCATCCGTGGTCTGTTCAAAGTTTTCATACCATTCACCCACGGAAGAAAAATGGACCGGAGTATACAGACAGATTATTTCATCCGCCTTACTTGCGAGTTCACGGCAGGTGTCGCTGGACGCGACCGGAACGGCCACAGTCAGGGACAGCGGCCTGGCCTGTTTCAAAGCCAAAACGGCAGACTGCATCGTTGCGCCGGTAGCAATGCCGTCATCGATCAGCAGCACATCCCGGCCGTGGATCAGGGCGGGGATGCTGGCGCCGCGGCGGTAGAGCGTTTCGCGGCGTTTAATTTCTTTTTGTTCGCGGTCCATGACTTCCAGGATTGCCTCTTTGGGAATCTTTAGGCGGCGGATAATTTCACGGTTGAAAACATGAAGGCCTCCGCTGGCCAAAGCGCCCATGGCCAATTCTGCATGTCCGGGGACGCCCAGTTTACGCACAATAAAAACATCCAGCGGAGCGTGAAGTTTTTGCGCGGCTTCAAAGGCTACGACCACGCCGCCGCGCGGCAGTCCCAGCACCAGCGGAAAAGACGGTCTAAACGACTCGAGTTTTTCCGCGAGCTGGCGGCCGGCATCGGTACGGTCTTTAAAGAGATAAAACATAGCACTTCCCTCACTTTTATAATTTAGGATGCCATACCCCCCTGGAACGCCGGAATCAGGCAATACCCGAATACCGGCTCATAAAATACCGCAAAAAGCGCAGTCATTTGCTTCATTGACACCGGGTTGAGTTAGTGCTAACTTTTAAGGAGATGAAAATCCTAGTAGTTTTGTTAACTTTGGTCTTTTTGACGCCGGCTGTTTCACGCGCCTGCGAGTGTTGTCCGTCTGTCCCCCAAGACGGCATGCTTTCAATCCACAAAGCCGCATGCCATGGCTGCTGTCCTGAGTCGGTCGTTCAGCGCGAGTCCGATGGAATTTTTCAGGAAAAGGCAGTCTTTTTAGCAGCGCAAAGCAGTATCGTTAACATGCTCAGCGCGCCTCACGCCAGCACGGCGTTGACGATCTCCGAAACAAAAAAGCCGCTTTTTTTTATATCTTCACCGCCTCCGCCCTCAAATTTTCATACCCTTCCAGTCGTTCTCCGTATCTAGAAACACGTTCCTCTGTTTCAACAGGCAAGCCCGTCTGTTGACGATCGTCTTGTGAAAAAGGAGTGTTTCTATGAAATTTTTATCTATCTTTTTAATCCTTCAACTTGTGATAGGCCCGGTTTTTAGCACACCGTCTCATGCCGGGGAGCACAAACTTCAAGAAACGAAGGAAGTCTATTATCAATGTTCCATGCATCCCTGGATTGTTTCAGACAAGCCGGGCAATTGTCCCATTTGCGGCATGCGGCTGACCAAGGTGCAGCCGGCCCATGCGGATGCAAAAACTATGAACGGCCGGACCGCGATTGAGATCAGCCCGGAGCGCCAGCAGATTATCGGGGTGACCAAAGACAAAGTCCTTGTGCGGCCGTTAGTCTACAGCGTCCACAGCGTGGGCCATGTGGCCTACAACCCCGATCTTGCGACGGCCCTTGCCGAGTATCGCGAGGCTTACGCCGCTTACCGCAAAACCCGCAAAACCCGCACGCCTCGTCTGCAAGAACAGGCTATGCAGCTCATGGAACTCGCCGAACTCAAAGTCCGCCTGGCAGGCATGAGCGGTCAGCAAATCGAACAGATCAAAAATGCGAGTTTCGATACACGGATTTTCAGCAATTTTTTCGCTCCGGAAGGACTGAGCCTGCCCGAAGGCCATGTCTGGGTGGATACCGACCTTTATGAATCGGACTCAGAACTGGTCAAGGCGGGCGATGAAGTTTCGATGGCCGCGCCTGCGCTGCCGGGCAAGATTTTTAAAGGTATTGTGAAAACGTCTGACCCGGTTCTGAATGAATTCCCTCGCAAGCTGCGGGTACGCATTGAAGCCCCGCATGGCAATATTTTAAAGGCCGGCATGGCCGTGGACATGCGTATCGTGGTCAAGCTGGGAGAAAAACTTTCCGTGCCTGAAAGCGCGCTTTTGGAATCCGGCCACGATCAAATCGTTTTTGTCGAGGAAGCCGGCGGACGCATTGTGCCGCGCGAAGTGCAGGCGGGTGAGCATGCGGACGGTTATTACGAAATCGTCGCCGGCCTCCATGAGGGAGAAACCGTGATTACCTCGGCGGCTTTTCTGATCGATTCGGAGTCCCGGCTGCGGGCCGCGGCTCAAGGGCATTCGGAAGAAATTCCGGCAAAGCCGGCACAGACCGGCGTGTCGTCGACGCGCCCGTCTTCACCTCCGGTGGAGGCCGTGCCTGCGGGGCACGTGCATTAAGATGATCGAAAAAATAATCGAGTTTTCGGCACGCAACAAGTTTTTGATCCTGATCCTCACGGCTGCTGCTCTGGGAGCGGCAGTTGTGTGCGCTCAAAATATCCGCCTTGACGCGGTTCCTGATCTCTCCGACACGCAGGTCATTGTTTACTCGCGCTGGGACCGAAGCCCTGACATTCTGGAAGACCAGGTCACTTACCCCATTGTGTCAGCCATGCTCGGCGCGCCTAAAGTCAAAGCCGTGCGCGGGTTTTCTGACTTCGGCTATTCGTATGTCTATGTCATTTTTGAAGACAACACGGACATTTATTGGGCGCGCAGCCGCGTGCTTGAATATTTAAGCAAGATCCTGCCGCGGCTTCCTGAGGGCGTCAAAACAGAATTGGGACCGGATGCCACAAGCGTCGGCTGGGTTTATCAGTATGCGTTGGTGGACCATTCCGGCACGCAAAATGCGGGGGACTTGCGTTCGCTGCAGGATTGGTATTTGCGCTATGCCCTGCAGTCCGTACCGGGCGTGGCGGAAGTGGCGAGCATCGGCGGATTTGAAAAACAGTATCAAATCCAGGTCAATCCTAACCGGCTGCAGTCCTTTAATCTCGCGCTCGTGGATGTCAGCGAAGCGGTGCGCAAAAGTAACAGCGAAGCCGGAGCGCGGCTGATTGAATTTTCCGGTTTTGAGTTTATGGTACGGACCCGCGGTTATATCAAATCCAAAGAAGACCTTGAGGCCATCGTCGTGGGTTACGATGAAATGAAAATGACGCCGGTGCTGCTCAAGCATGTAGCCAAGGTCCAGCTGGGCCCGGAGATCCGGCGCGGGGTTACGGACTTGGATGGCATGGGCGATGTTGTGGGCGGCATTGTGGTCATGCGGCACGGTGAGAATGCCCTGCGTGTGATTGACCGGGTTAAAACCAAGCTGGCCGAACTGAAATCCAGCCTGCCGCAAGGCGTGGAAATCATCACCACCTATGACCGGTCAGAACTCATCAAAAATTCGATCGACACGCTGACGCATACGCTGACCGAAGAAATGATCATCGTCAGTCTCGTGATCCTCATTTTTTTGTGGCACATTCCCTCCGCGCTCATTCCGATCATGACCATTCCCATTGCGGTCTTGCTGGCATTTATTCCCATGTATTTTCTGGGAATAACGTCCAACATTATGTCTCTGGCCGGCATTGCAATTTCGATCGGCGTGTTAGTCGACGGGGCCATTGTAGAAGTGGAAAATGCGTATAAAAAATTGCAGGTCTGGAACGATACGGGCCGCCGGGGGGATTATCACGAAGTCCGGCTGAACGCGCTTAAACAGGTCGGGCCCTCTGTCTTTTTTTCACTGCTTGTCATTGCCGTGGCCTTCATGCCCATTTTCACTTTGTTGGATCAAGAGGGCCGGTTGTTCCGGCCGCTTGCGATCAGCAAAAATCTGGCCATGGCCATTGCCGCCATTCTCGCGATTACGCTCGACCCCGCTTTGCGCATGCTGTTTACGCGTATGGACCCTTATACGTTCCGGCCGCGCTGGCTGGCAGGTTTGGCTAATCACGCGCTGGTGGGTAAATATCATTCCGAAGAAAAACACCCGGTCAGCCGCCGGCTGATCCGCATGTATGAACCCGCAGTGCATTGGGTTTTGCGGCATCCCAGGAAAACTATTCTGGCCGCACTGCTGATGGTGCTTACGACCATTCCGGTCTATTTCCGGCTGGGTTCTGAATTCATGCCCCCGCTCAATGAAGGCTCGATTCTTTATATGCCGACGGCCTTTCCCGGCATGTCCGTGACGGAGGCCCAGCGCGTGCTTCAAATCCAGGGCAAAATCCTCAAAAGTTTTCCGGAGGTTGAACGCGTTTTTGGCAAAGCCGGCCGCGCAGAAACTTCCACAGACCCCGCACCGCTTTCGATGGTGGAGACGACGGTTATTCTTAAACCGAAAAAGGAATGGCGTGCGGGTCTGACGTACGAAAAATTAATTCAGGAAATGGACAGCGCCCTGCAGCTTCCGGGCATTCCCAATATCTGGACCATGCCCATCCGCAACCGCATTGACATGCTGTCGACGGGCATCCGGACTCCGGTGGGAATTAAGGTGCTGGGGCCGGACCTTCAGCAGATTCAACGGATTGGGGAAGACCTGGAAAAAAATCTCAAGGGCGTTGCCGGTGTCCGCACGGTCTATAGCGAACGCGTGGCCGGAGGTTATTTCCTGGACATAAATCTTAAGCGTGCGCACTTAGCCCATTTTGGTCTTACGATTGATGACGTTCAATCAACGCTTATGGCCGCGGTCGGCGGCGAGAACGTTTCGACGGTCATTGAAGGCCGTGCGCGTTATCCGATCCAAGTGCGGCTGATGCAGGACTTCCGCGACGATCTGCCGGCGCTGAAGCGCCTGCTCATTCCCATGGAAAATGGAAAGAAAGTCCCGCTCGCCCTGATCGCCGACATTCAAAAAACCGAAGGTCCGGCGATGATCCGCAACGAAAACGGCATGCTGGCCGGATATGTCTTTATCGACATCGCGGGCCGCGATGTCGGCGGTTTTGTCAAAGAGGCCAAAGCCCGCGTGCAGCAAAGCGTGAGGCTGCCTGCGGGTTACCATCTGGTGTGGAGCGGGCAATATGAAAATATGCAGCGCGTTCAAGAACGCTTAAAAATCGTGCTGCCCTTGACGCTTTTTTTGATCGCTTTTTTGCTTTACCTCAATACGAAATCCGCAGTCAAAACGGGAATTGTGCTTTTGGCCGTGCCTTTTTCGCTGGTGGGCGCGGTTTGGCTGCTTTATGCGCTGGGTTATAATGTTTCAATCGCGGTCTGGGTCGGTATGATTGCGCTCATGGGACTAGATGCCGAGACAGGCGTATTTATGCTGCTCTATCTGGATTTAGCCTACCAGGATGCTGTGCGCAATGGCAAAATGAAATCGAAATCGGATTTGAATGAAGCCATTATTCAGGGCGCCGTGAAGCGCGTGCGCCCCAAAATCATGACGGTCATGGCCGCACTCATTGGGCTGCTGCCGATTATGGTTTCGCAAGGCACCGGTGCGGATATGATGAAGCGCGTGGCCGCGCCGATGGTCGGCGGATTAATCAGTTCTTTTATTCTGGAGCTGCTGGTTTATCCTGCGCTGTATGCTGTCTGGAAACGTAGAACGGTTCAATAACACAACCCAAAAGGAGAAACACCATGAAGAAAATCATTATGCTTTTGACCATCGCTGCTTTAGTTTTTGCCCCGGCCGCCTTTGCGGCAGAGGCGGCCATGCCTATGGGTCATGAACAAACGGACAGGGTGACGGTCTATCAATGCCCGATGGATCACTATACGGCCGAAAAAGCCGGCACGTGTCCTTTGTGCGGTATGAACCTCGAAGCCAAAGAAATGCCCATGGCCGAAGCTCATAAAGCCATGGAAGATTCGAAGACGAAATAAGTTAGGGCTCGGTAAAAAGAGGGGCTCTTTTTAAGCTTTGCCCTGATGAATGAAACTGCGGTCCCGGAGCAGACTACCTCCAAAAGGGGGCGGCTTATGATTAAAACATT
>JAHFHF010000045.1:4676-19779 GCA_023247055.1 Candidatus Omnitrophota bacterium | reverse complement strand
TTAGGGGTGGTTTTGCTGGGTGTTGGGGTCGCCGGCGTCCTGAGCGGGGGGCATGCGCACCATCTGGCGGTGTTTGGAATCAATGCCAGTCACAATGCCGTGCACATTCTTTCAGGGATTGCGGGCATTGTGACCGCGTTGATGGGCCTCAAGGCCGCAAAGTATTTTTGCCTGATTTTTGGGGCGGTTTACGGGCTTGTGACTTTGGCGGGTTTTATGAATTTGCCGCAAGTGGTCAGCATGCTCAATTTAAATACTGCGGACAATTGGCTGCATTTGGCGATTGCGGGCGCGTGTCTCTATTTCGGATTTAAGACGAAAACAACTCAAAAGAGCGGCGTCCGCGCCTCTGTTTCGTGAAACGCAGAGCGTTTCCAAGGAAGAGGTGTTTTTTAGACCGAATCTGCCGATAATGAAACATGAGGCCCTTGCTTCGGACAGCCATGGCAACGGTGCTAGTTCTTGTACCCTTGTGTTTATGGCACAGCCGTCCTCTTCCCAATAAGCCCGAACCCGCACCGCCTGTCAAGATTCAGGAAAATTCCGATAAGCTGACCTTGCCTGAGCTGCAGGAAAAACTCGCCAAAGCCCTTGAATTACCGCTGCCGGAATATGATCCGGCTGCGGTTCAATTCAACCCAGAGTCTGAAGACACCAAGGAAAAAAAGGTCAGTTTTAATTACGGAGCGATGGAAGCTTCAGCGCAGGATGTCGTGCGTTTAAAAGGGGCCAAAATCGGAATTGATTATCATGTCGATGACCGGCATAGCGTTGGCGTCGAAGGCAGCCAGCAGATTTATGACCGTCAGGATGCGAAAGCTTGGGACAGGAAAGCCAAAGACGAAAGCACGGCCGAGGTTAAATACAAATTAAAGTTTTAAACGCCGTGAAATGCTGCGGCCGCCGGATTGATTTGGGCGGTCATTGCTGACGACCCCTTTGAGTCCGCCGGAAATAAGCGTCGCGACGTCGGTCAAGACCGCGGGAAGGCTGAGCCCTCCGGGAGAGAGCAGGTATTTAGGCTCCCAGCGGGGAAAGAATTTTTCTTTATAGTTCCGGAGTCCGCGGAAATTGTAAAAATGTTCACCGTGATTAAAGAGAAAGGCGCCAAACCGGCTGGAAAACGGCGCGAGTGAGTGATCTTCCAATCCTGACAGGGGAGCAACTCCAAGATTGAACTCTTGATAGCCCTCACGGCTGCCCCAAAGCATGAGTTGCGTGAAAAGATAATCCATGACGCCGCCCGGGGCTTCTTCGACAAGATAGCGCATCAAATCCACGGATAATTCATATTTTTCGGCCCCGAGCCAGACATTGGCAAAGGCGATCACTTTTTCTTTTTTTCGGACGAGCGCTATGGGAAAGTTGACAAGGTATTCTGGATTAAAAAAACCGAGGCTGAATCCCTTTTCGGAGGTTTTTTTACGGCGCAGCCAGTCGTCGGAGATTTGTTTCAGTTCCGGCAGCATGGAGGCAGCCTGCGCCGCCGCAGCTATTTCAAACGTGCATTCCTGTTTTTCAAAATGACGCACGATGTGACGAAGCTCTTTGCGCTGCGGCCCCTCAAGTGAAAACCCGGCTAACTCGACCCGGGCTTCCTCGCCGGTTTTGAAAGGAACGAGTCCTAGATCGAGATAGCGGTAAAGATTTTCCTTGGAAATATCGTAAAAGACCGTCCGCCCGCCATGCTGGTCAACTCTTTCGTGAAATTGCCAGATAAGTTCCTGGGCATCTTTTTCAGGCCCCAGCGGATTTCCTAAAGCCACCCAGCTCTTTCCCTGAATTCCATACATGAGAACCGCAGCCCCATTATCGCTGAACAAAAAAGATTTATCGCCCAGAAGGGCGAGGTTTCCCGAGGCGCGGCGGTTTTGCAAAACAAGAGTACGGACTTTTTCGATTTCAGCAGCCGTCGATACGCGAGTTTTTATCCGGACGGGACTTATTAAACGGCCGATCGCAAAAAGAAAAATAAACACAATGCTCCCAAAAGTGCTTCGCAGGAACCTTGGCGCCTCGGCATCGAAAGTAAATTTCCACCAAAGAGCATCCGAGTAATTGACATGTCTGTAAGTGAAGAATCCAAGCCATGCCGATGAACCCAAGACCAGCAGCACGGCGATCAGCCAGCCTTTGGAAAAGGGTTCGTGGAAAAACGAGGCCTTGCGGTAAAAATGCCGCTTTGCCGGAATTAAAATGGCGAGCATCAGTCCCAGGATAATGGCTTCTTCGTAATCGAGTCCCTTGAGCAGGGAGAAAACAATGCCCGCAAGGAGTAAGCCGATGGCGGCGGCATAGGCTCCATCCAGTCTTTTTTGAAGCCCCCAGGCAAGCACAAGCAAAGAAGCCCCCGCCAGACTGCCGGATAAATGTGAAATCTCAACCAGAGGGAGAGGGAAAAAATTTTTCAGCCAATGAAGGCGCTCTGCAGCGGCGGGCGTTGCTCCCGAAAAAAGCAGCACAACACCGCCTAGAAAAACGGCCAGCGATATGACGTGGGGCGAAATATGCGAAATGAAATTGGAAACGGCATCGCTGATTTCTTTGAGGGTTTCTTTTTGATGGCGGAGTTCGAAGGCTCCCAGAAAAAGAGCCGCCAGTGTCAGAGGAAGCAAATAATAAATCAGCCGGTAAGCCAGGAGCGAACTCAAAACAGCAGCCTTGGAAGTGTCTTCGGGCAAAGCGAGTAAAACGATGCTTTCGAAAACTCCCAGGCCTCCCGGAATTTGACTGAGGAATCCGGCTCCGATGGCCAGAAGATAGACGGCCATGAAGCCCGGAAATTCGATTTTTCCGCGGGCCGGTAAAAGAACATACAGAACGCTGGCAGCAACGGCCAAATCAAGAGCCATAAGTCCAATTTGGGCCGTGGCAATAGACAGGGGCGGCAGTGAAAACTCCGCGCCTTTGATTCGGACCGGTTTTTTTTGGAAGCTGCAAAAAAGAAAGTAACCTGAAATGGTCATTAAAAATAAAATTCCAAAAACTTGTGTCGAGTGCAGCGGGAGATGAAAGAGAACCGGGATTTGCAAGGGGGCGAGAATAAAGAAAACGCTGGCGAGGGTAAAAAATCCGAGAATAAAGGAGCCGTTGGAAAAAATAACCAGTTTAGCGATATCCAAGGCGGAAAATTGCCAGGCCGTATAAAAGCGGTAGCGGACCGAACTGCTTGAAAGCCCTGAGAAACCAACGCTGTTGCCAAAGGCATAAGCAACAAAGGAAGAAAGCGCGATTTTGGAATAGTGGAGCGGTTTTTGAATCGACTTAAAACTCAAGACCTCGCAGAAAGTGAGAACGAGGAAATCAAGGCCGGTTAGAAGGACTGCTAACAAAATAGCCGGCAGGGGGATGAGTTTTAACTCAGCGAGAATGTAGGGGCCATGAATTTCTTTGAGTTCATGATGGATGGCCCAAAGCGCAATGCCCAAAAGTAAAGGGCTTAGCCAAAGCGATATTTTTTTCATAGGGACATGGCCGTACAAGGGTAAGGCAGTGATGAGCGTTAGAGCCATTTATAACCCGCGCCAACGACTCAGGTTAAATCGGAATCAGCTTAAAGCCAAGCTTTTTCCGGGACGGTCCGGCTAGATGAAGAAAATGTAATCTGCAATTCATGGCGGCGTCATGGGTAGGACTCTATGCTTTGAGTGAAGAAAGTCAAATCACTAACCTTAGGAGGAGGATGTCATGAAGAAATTAGCGGCTATTTTGGGATTGGCAATGCTGTTGGGCGGCGTGGCTTATGCCGCCAATGTGACCTGCACCGTGAACGGGACGACGAAAATGGTAAAGTCGGCAAAGGCATGCACGGACATCGGAGGTACGGTCTCTGCCAAAAAGATGTAATTGAGTTTTTTGTTATGCAAGAACATAAAGGAGCTGCTTTGGCAGCTCCTTTTGTCTTTTAAGGACTATTTTACGGATGTGAAAAGAGTGCTAGAATCCGGTCATTGGCCGGCTATTTCTCTCTTAAAAAAATAAAAATGAAAATTCCATGCGAATTCTGCTGATTGAAGATGATGCCCGGGTCGCCAGCTTTGTCCGCCGCGGATTGCGTGAAGAGCAATATGCCGTGGACATGGCCGCGGATGGTGAAAAAGCGCTCTTCGAAGCCCAGGTCAACTCCTACGACTTGATCATTCTCGACCTCATGCTCCCCAAAAAAGACGGCATTCAGGTTTTAAAAGCCCTGCGCGCCTCGCAGAATCATACTCCCGTACTTATTTTAACCGCTAAAGATAAAATGCGGGACAAGGTTGAAGGGCTGAATGCCGGGGCCGATGACTATTTGACGAAACCTTTTGGATTCGAAGAATTGCTTGCGCGGGTGCGGGTGCTGTTAAGGCGGCGCGGGGATATCATGCCAACCACACTTTCAGCCGGGGATTTAAAACTGGATACGTTGAAACACCGCGCTAAACGCGGAGATAAGGACATCCCGCTGACCAACCGCGAGTATGCGCTGCTGGAGTTCTTTTTACGCCGCCCGAATCAGGTGATCACCCGGACAATGCTCTCAGAGTATGTCTGGGAGACGCATTTTGATTCTTTTTCGAATGTGATTGATGTGCATATTGCGCGTTTGCGCCAAAAAATTGACGGAGAAACCGATCAAAAACTGATTCATACGCTGCGCGGCAAAGGTTACATGCTGCAAATTCCGGAGATCGAATGATCCGCTCCGTGCGGTTTTCGCTGACCCTTCTGCATCTCGGTATTCTTGCGCTAATCCTCTGTGTTTTTAGCAGCCTGCTTTACTCGACCGTCCAATCCGCTTTATTTCGCAGTATTGATTTGCTGTTAGCGACCCAAGCGGACGGTATTGAAGGTTCCATCTATTCCTTTTGGAAAGCCGAGTCTCAGAATCCTTCCCATACCACACGCGTTCTTCACCGGTTTCAAGATGAAGCCGCCGCCGGTCATTTTCCCCAACTCATTCTGCGTTGGGCTAAAGAGACCGATGAACTGGATACCCAGCATCCTGTACGCGTCCTTTCCCGCGAAGGCACTGCGCTGGCGTTTGCCCCCATTTTTAAGCGATGGGCCATTCCCGTCAATCGTGAGGACCTCCAGAAATCCACACGGCCCAAAAAAATCTATGACACCTATATGCTGCCGGACCACAAACGCGTGCGTGTGCTGACTTATCCCGTTATTCAAAAAGGGCATATTTTATATTTTGTACAGGCCGCTATTTTGCTGCATCAGGCCGATATGTCCGCAGAACGGCTGCGGGACTGGCTGCTGGTATTTATTCCCACGACACTTATTTTGACCAGTCTCATCGGCTGGTTTTTGGCCAGTTTGATTCTGAAGCCGATTGATAAGATGACCCGGCAGGCGCATGCGCTCAGTGAATCGCGTTTGCACGAGCGGCTCGATGTACCTACCACGGGTGATGAATTGACACGGCTCGCCGTCACGTTTAATGAGATGCTCGACCGGTTTGAAAGAGGTTTCAAACGGCTGCGTCAATTCAGCGCGGCGGCCTCTCATGAACTTCGTACGCCGCTGACGGTCATCAAAGGAGAGATGGAACTGGCGCTGCTAAAGCCGCGAAGCGAGGATGAGTACCGCAGGGTTCTTCAAAGTCAAGTCAATGTGGTCAATGACATGGTGCATGTGGTGGAGCAGCTTTTAGCCGTTGCGCATGCCGAAGACGGAGAACTTGCCGTCAATTGGGAAACACTGAATTTGTGTGATCTGGTCCGGGGTGTCACTCAAAGTTATACGAAATGGGCGGATGAAAAAGCGATTATACTCGCGCTTCATACGGAGCAATCCGTTTTTATTAAAGGGGAAAAAAGTCTCTTGGAAAGATTAATCGCCAATCTTCTTGAGAATGCGCTCAGACATACGCCGCAGCACGGAAGAGTGGCGCTGGAAGTTACTTTGTGGGAAGCGCAGGCGCGGTTGATGGTCACGGATACCGGAAAGGGGATTTCAGACGAAGAAATGCCTAAAATTTTTCAAAAATTTTTTGACCGAAAAAAAACCCCGGGCAATACCGTCTCGACGGGCATCGGCCTTGGGCTTTGCCGCTGGATCGCGGAACTCCACAAAGGAGTTATTGAGGCCAGCCATGCTCCGGCAGGCGGAGCCCGTTTTATGGTGACTTTTCCCGTTTTGCTGGCGGCCGGGATCACAGGGGCCGGACCCAGAGGCCATCCGTATCGTTAAAAACGAACTTATCCGGTTTGCGGATGGACTCGAAGAAAAAATGTCTGTGGCTGAAGCTCCTAAGGCGTTGGAAGCGGCCAAGTTCAAATAAGAGGCTGAGCCCGTCCCCCTGCTTACTTTTTTCCTTTGACCAAAATATCCTCTCTAGTTTAACCTGTTTTGGAGTCACCCTCTAACCCATCGGGGTTAAACCAGAAAGGCTGGCTGTGAAAGCGATTATCCCATCAAAGGCTTTCTATCCCATGGTGCTGCCGGTTGTTACGGGGGTTTATTTTTTGGGCGGCAAGCTTGGGCTATCCCTCGCCTTTATCAATTCAAGCGCGACTGCGGTGTGGCCCTGTTCCGGCATCGCCCTCGCCGGCCTGCTTTTACTGGGATACCGGATCTGGCCGGCCATTTTGGCTGGGGCCTTTCTGGTGAATTTCAGCACAACGGGAGCCATCCTTCCTTCCCTTGAAATTGCTGCAGGCAATCTCCTTGAGGCGCTGCTGGGGGCTTTTTGGGTCCAGCGGTTTTCCGGCGGCGCGCATGCCTTTGACCGCATCGAAACAATTATCAAATTTGTTTTTTTTGCGGCCTTGGCGAGTACGGCTGTCAGCGCCACTGTGGGCGTGACAAGTCTCGCGGCCAATGGGCTTGCGGCCTGGAAAGACTATCCGGCCATTTGGCTGACGTGGTGGCTGGGCAATATGGTCAGCGATTTGATTATTGCGCCTCTGTTTCTGGTGTGGGGTTCGCGGCCGGCTAACTTGCATAAGAAACGTCTTCCCGAATTTCTGCTTCTAACAGCCGCGACGGCGCTGATCACCGGGATTGTTTTTGGCCGCTGGGTACCTTCGAAATACCCGTTTATTTATTTGACGCTCCTGCCCATATTCTGGGCGGCCTTTCGATTTACTCAGCGCGGCGCCGCCGCCACCGCGTTTATTATTTCGGCAGTTGCTGTCTGGGGAACCTTACAGGGCTTCGGCGCATTTGCTTTTGACGAACCGAACCTGTCCCTTCTGATGCTCCAAGCTTTTATCGGCGTGATTGCCGTCACGGCCCTGACTCTAGGGTCGCTGTTTAATGAACGCGGGCGCGCAGAACATGTCATACGGGATTATGCCGAGCGGTTGAAGCGCAAAAATAGGGAGTTGAATGATGCGAACAAGGAGCTCGAGCATTTTGTCGCGATTGCTTCGCATGATTTGCAGGTGCCGTTACAGCAAATCAGCATGTTTGCTGAACTGCTCGAGTTAAAACTCCCCAAGACTTCCGAAGATCACGAATTTCTTGTGCATATTCAAAAAGCCGCGGTCCGGATGCTGCGGCTGATGCGCGACCTGCTGGAGTATTCTCACGTTAAAAAGGACCAGCGGCATTTCACGGAGGTGGATTTAAAAGTCCTCCTTGAAGAACTGGTTGAAGACCTTGACGGCCATATCCGGGAGAAGCGGGCAAAAATTGAAATGACGAATTTGCCCAAGGTCCAAGGCAATCCGCTGCACCTGCGGCAGCTTTTTCAAAACCTGATTTCTAATTCGCTTAAATACTGTAAAAAGAACGAAGCGCCGCGCATCGAAATTAACGCAAGGTTTGCGGACGGTTTTTCAGAAATCCATGTCCGCGACAACGGCAGCGGATTTGCAGAAGATTGTGCCGAAAAAATTTTCCTGCCTTTTCAGCGGTTGAGCAGCGAAGGCGAAGGGTCGGGCATGGGGCTGGCTATTTGCAGGAAAATCGTGGAGCAGCATAAAGGCACGATCACGGCCGCGGGTCAAATCAACCAAGGCGCCGTTTTTGTGGTGAAATTGCCGCGTGAAGAGCGCGGCTAAGGAAAGAGAGAACTGATGATGGAAACGCTTTTTCAATTTGATCATCTGGCAGCCCTTGTGACGCTGACTCTTCTCGAAATCGTTCTGGGTATTGATAATATTATTTTTATCTCGATCCTGACCGGGAGATTGCCGGCGCACGAACGGGCGCGGGGACGCAATGTGGGGCTGGCCTTTGCCATGCTCACGCGTATTGCGCTGCTTTTTTCAATCCGCTGGGTCATGGGGCTTACGCGGCCGCTTTTTGAACTTTGGCAGCACGAAGTTTCAGGCCGGGACCTTATTTTGATTCTGGGCGGTTTATTTCTGCTGGCCAAAAGCACGCATGAGATTCACAACAAGCTTGAAGGCGAAGAACACGATCCCAAAACAGGAACATTCAAGAAAAGTTCATTTGTCAGTATTATCGTGCAAATCATGATTCTCGATATTGTTTTCTCCCTGGATTCGGTCATTACAGCCGTTGGCATGTCGAATCAAATTTCAATTATGGTGCTGGCCGTCATAATTGCCGTGGGGTTTATGATGGTCTTTTCAGGCGCCATTAGTCATTTTGTGCACAAGCATCCGACGATCAAAATGCTGGCGCTGGCCTTCCTGCTTTTAATCGGCGTGACGCTGATCGCGGAAGGTTTCCATAACGCTATTTCCAAAGGCTATATTTACTTCGCGATGGCATTTTCGTTATTTGTAGAAATGTTAAATCTGAGGATGAAGCCCGCTGCGGTGCAGCCGCTGGAATTGCGTGAACCCACCCTCCCATAAAAGATAAATTCCGGCGATTGGGCCGCCGGAAAAATTTATCTCCATAACTCTGTCCTTGCGGCCGATAACCTCAAGCACTACAATTCTACGGCCCCATGAACTTATTTTTAAAATACTTACAGCGTACAGGCATGGCCCTGTCTTTAGCAGGGCTTGTGCTTATTCCGCAGCTCCAGGCGGCCCCGCAAGACGCGGCCAAAGCCGGTGTTGTTGAACGCAATTTGGCTGAACGCCCCGAAAAAGCAACCTACCGCAAAGAAATTCCTCTGCTGGTGCCTGAAGAGAAAGAAGAGGCCGCTGCACCCGACGAAGGTCCCCGGATTTTTATAAAGGCCTTCCGGTTTAAAGGCAACGAGTCGATTTCAGAAAAAAAGCTGCAAAAACTTGTCCGCAACTATACCGGTAAAGCGTATTCGCTGACCGAATTGCGCGGTATCGCCCGCAAGGTCCAAACCTATTACCGCGGCAAGGGCTATTTTTTAACCCGCGCTTATGTGCCGCCGCAGGAAATGCAGGATGGTATTTTGGAAATCATGATTTCCGAAGGCCGGCTCGGAAAACTCATTATCCAGAACAACAAGCGTTATAAAGAAAAAACCCTGCGGCGTTATTTTCACCGCCTGCATGAAGGCAAAGCGGTCAAGTACGGCTGGTTGTTGTCTCCCATGCTGCTTTTAAACGAAAGCCCCTCTTTGGATATTGCGGCATCGCTGAGAAAAGGCGCTGCGCCGGGCACAACGGACATCATTCTGGACGTCAAAGAAAAACTTCCGGTCCGCACTTACATGAACGTCAATAACGGCGGCTCGGATTTTGTTTCAAAGCAGCGTGTTAGCAGCACCGTGGAACTCGATGACTTGCTTGTCAAAGGTGACCGCTCGTCCGTGGGAATTGTCGGCGGCAGTCCCGTCAATAATTTGCGTTATATCAGCGCCAGTTATTCGATGCCTGTCTTATATTACGGGACGCGGGCGGAGTTTGCTTATACGTATTCCGACTTTCAGTCAGCGCGCGAATTGCGTGAACTGGGTGTGAGAGGCAAGGCGCAGGTTTTCCATACAGGGCTGCGCCAAGCCCTTCTGCGGACGCGTACGACGAATGCCGATGCGGGCGTTTCTTTTGATTACAAGCAGATTGAAAATTTTCTGCTGAATGTCCGTACGTCCGACGATGAATTGCGCGTTCTTAATTTTGAATTCAACATTGATCATGTAGACCGTTTCCACGGCCGTATGTATTTTGACAATACGCTCTCCGTCGGCATTCCCGCGATCATGGGGGGCTTGCGTGATGATGACCCCAATGCCAGCCGCACAGGTGCGGGCGGCGAATTTATGATTTACCGGACCGAAGTCCGGCGGGTGCAGGAGTTCTTTTTAAATTCGTATATTATTGCAAAACTGCGTACTCAAGCCGCTTCCGACGTACTGCCTTCCTCCGAACAAATGGTCATTGGCGGCGTGGACAGCGTGCGTGGTTTTTCGCAAGGGGAGCATTTAGGCGACGAAGGCTACATTCTCAATCTCGAACTCCGCGTGCCGCCCCCGTTGATCGGGCATTACAGGATTCCGAAAACCTCCCAGTCCGTCGCAGATACTTTTCAGGCCGCACTTTTCCTGGATCATGGCGCTATCTCCCGGAAAAAAATATCCGCGGGTGAAACGAAAGAAAATCAGATTACGGGTTTTGGCCCGGGCCTGCGTATTTTCCTGCCGCATGAAATCAGTCTCAGCTTTGATTGGGGGTTTCCGGCCGGCGGTAACGAACCTTCCAGCGGTGCCACGTCTGAGTTTTATTTCAAGGTCAACGCACGCTTCCTCTGAAACAGTTTTTCACGCCTTTGTTTTTCCTTCCCCAGTTCACTCGTTAAACCAGGGCTCGTAATGGCAATTCATGAATTGCCACTACACGATCGGGCTTTTTATCCCGGTTCCAAAGGTACCTGGATAAAAAACCGAACGGTCTTTATGCGCTGATTTACTAGCGTCTAACTCTTTTAATTTCGTAGAGTTACAATAAATTTATCCTTAAAATTTGTAATTATATCTTTGAGTATGTATATTTTAATTTATGAGCAATATAGTTAGTTATAGTTATTTAATGTTATCCAAAAATCCCAGCTAATTCCAATGCGAAAACCTGCAGGAGTTTTTATGCTAAGAACTGCCCGTGCGGTCCTGGCCTTCTTCCTCATCCATTTTCAAGTGACAAGCGGCGGCTCTGTGGTGTGGGCCCTTCCCCAGGGCGAGCAGGTGGTTGCCGGCAGCGCGCAGTTTGACCGCCCGGATGGTATTACCATGAATATCACGGCGGGCGACAAAGCGATCATCGAGTACAGCGGTTTCGATATCGATCAGCCTGAAACCGTGAACTTTTATCAGCCTTCCGCGAATGCCATCGCGCTCAACCGCATTACAGGCGGAAACCCGTCATCGATTCTCGGACGTCTGAATGCAACCGGAAAAATTTTTCTGATCAATCCCAATGGCATTTTATTCGGTGTGGGCTCACAAGTGGATACGGCCGGCTTTGTTGCATCGGTCCTGGATATTGCCAATGAAGATTTTCTTGCCGGAAATTATAAATTTTCAATGAAGCCGGGATCTGAACATGCGGCGGTGATTAATCATGGCTTAATCAAAGTCGCATCCGGCGGTTTCGCCGGCTTGATCGGGCCTCAGGTTGAAAATGACGGCCTTGTGATTGCCGATCAGGGCAAGATCGCGCTGGCTTCGGGTGAGAAAGTGACGCTGGATTTTGACGGCAACGGATTGATTAATTTTATACTTGAAGGCGAACTGGAAAATGCGCTGGTTTCTAACACTGGAACCCTGCAGGCCCGTGGCGGCGAAGTCCTGCTGACGGCGCGCGCTGCGGAGTCTGTGATCAGCAGTGTGGTCAACAATGAAGGACTGATCGACGCTTCAAGCGTTGTCGAAGAAGGCGGGGTGATTCGTCTTGTGAGCACCGGCGGCGGAATTACGGAAAACTCGGGAACATTGGATGCTTCATCGGGGAGTGGCAAGGGCGGGACGGTACACGTACTGGGGGATAAAGTCGGGATTTTTGGCGGCGAAGTGAATGCTTCCGGCACGGCGGGCGGCGGTACGGTTTTAATCGGCGGCGACCGGCAGGGATTGAATCCCGATATCCGCAATGCATCGCGGACTTACCTGAGTGAGACAGCCATGATTCAGGCGGATGCGCTTGAAAATGGAAACGGCGGCAAAGTGATTTTATGGTCCAATGACGGCACGCAAGTTTACGGGCATATCACAGCCAAGGGCGGAGCTTCGGGCGGCAACGGTGGTTTTGTCGAAACCTCGGGCGGATGGTTTGACATTCAAAGCGCGGCGGATGTATCGGCGCCGGCCGGCAAGGGCGGCGAGTGGCTGCTTGATCCGAACAATCTCGAAATTGTCGCCGGGGGCGGCAATACCAACATCAATAGTTCCACGCCCTTTGCGTCGACCAACGATACGGCGCAGCTTGGCATTGATCTTATCGATACCGGGCTTTCTGCCGGTGACGTGACAGTTTCCACCGGCACAGCGGGCACCAATGGTCAAATGGGCAATCTGACGTGGACGCCCAATTATGATTTTGACGGCATCGGCAGCAACCGCACACTGACCTTGAATGCGCGCTATGGCATCACCATGAACGGATCCATTTCGCAAACCGGATCGGATGATTCGCTCAATATCGTCTTCAATGCGGACAGCAACAATTTCGGCAACGGCCACGGAACCATTGTCGTCAATGCGGCCATTGCGACGGGCGGGGGTTATTTGACCTTTCAGGACGGCGCTTATCTGGCAGCGAATCTCGACACCTCGAGTGCTGTGGATGGCAGTGCCGGAGGCAATATTACTTTTCAAGGCGGCGTCATGCTTGCCAAAAGCGGCGGCGTGACCTTGACCACGACCGGCACCGGTGCCGGCGTGGACGGCAATGTCAATTTTCAAAGTGCGCTCGATTCCGGGAATAGCTATGCGCTGATCAATCAAAACAACACCTGGACCAATGCAAAAACCAACGCAGCTTCCGGCACGGGCGCGAACGTCGGCGACACGTATCTGGCGACGATTACTTCCGCGGTCGAAAACGGGATTGTGGAAATGACCGACAATCTGCAGGCAGGATGGGCAGGCGCTAGCGATTCGAGTACGGAAGGGACCTGGCGCTGGGTGACGGGGCCCGAAGGACTTGAAAACGGTGGGCTGGGGCGCACCTTTTGGTCCGGCAAAGGCAGCGGCGCGGGCGGCGCGGCCGTCGGCGGCGCTTACTCGAATTGGAATGGAACCGGCGAGCCGAACGATTCAAGCAACAATGAAGATGCGATGCAGATCGGGGTCGGCACGGACGGCGTTTGGAATGATCTTCGGGCCACGGTAACCACGCGGAACTATTACATCAAAGAGACCAATTTAGCGGACACGGCCCTGACAATTACCGCGGACACGGGCAATGTGACCTTCGGCGGCGCTGTGGGTGCCAATAAAACGTTGGGAGCTCTGACGATCAATAGTGCCGGCGCGGTGACTATCAATGCGGCTTTCGCCAATTCCGGGGCTGTTGCAATTACGAATTCAGGCGCGCTTACCACGGCCGCGGCGGGTGATATCACGACTGCCAGCACTTTTGCGCATAGCGGTACGGGGACGGCGGCGCTGTCGGGCGATATTACTACGACCAACAGCACAATCACGCTCAACCGCGCAGTGACGCTTGGCGGAAATGTCGTGATGAATGCGGGTACGTCCACGATTACGGCCAATAGCACGGTGGCTGCGGGCGCGAACACATTGACTCTGACAGCTGACGGAATTGATCTGCTGGGCGGCAGCAATTCTGTGAGCGGCACTAGCAGTCTTCTGCTGCAGCCGGGCGTTGCAAGCACGACCATCGCTATTGGAGGAGGAGCAGGCGTTCTTGCCATCGATGACACAGACCTTGCCGCGCTTGCGGACGGCTTCAGCGGTATTACCATTGGCCGTTCCGATGGGACCGGCAATATTGAAGTCAGTTCCAGTACTTTTCGCGACCCCCTGACGATCCGCTCGCCTTCCGGCAGTAGCGATATCCTGATTAGCGGAAGCATCACGGGCGCAGGGATGGGCTCACTGACATTTCAGGCCGGAAACGGGATTACAACAAACAACAGTGCAGATATTTCATCTTCCAGCGGCGCGCTTGACATTATTTTTAATTCAGACCGTGACGGCAACGGTGCGGGCAATATCGGGATCAACAGCGGAACGGTCATCGATTCAAACGGCGGCGAAATCGTCCTCTCCGGCGGCAGCGGAACTACCGCGGATTTGAGGAGCACGGGCTATGCTTTCGGGACGTCGGCCGGCGACAGCGCGAACCGCGGTATTTATATCACAGGCGCCCAACTTCTTTCCGGCGCTGGAGCGATTACGCTACGCGGAACGGGCGTAAGTGCTAATTCGACGGTGAATCAGGGCGTGGATATCGTCACCAGCAGTATTATCCAGAGTTCTTCAGGCAATATCACGATCAATGGTGTGGCCGGCAACGGTTCGGCGCAGAATAATCAGCGAGGAGCGGTCGTCTATGATGGCGCCCGTGTTTCGACAACGACCTCGGGAAATATCAGCATTACAGGAACGGCTAACAACAGCGGCACCGGGACCCTGCAGACGGGCGTGGATATTGAACACAATGCCATTGTGCGCGCGGACGATACAGGAACGATCACCATTACGGGAACGGGAGGAAGCAGCGGCTCAAGCACCGCGAATTACGGCATAGCGGTATGGGACGGCTCACGCGTCGAGGGCGGTAACAGCGGCAGCATCACGCTGACGGCGACAGGCGGAAATAATTCGTCTGCCCTTTTCTTTGACAACACCGCGCAGGCAGGCGAGGGCCCTCTGGCCGGAACTTATTCCGGCAATATCAATTTCAACGCTGACACGATGGCGCTCGGCGGAGCACCGTTTCAAACAACCGGCACAGCCACTTTATTGGTCCGTACTGCGGGAAGGTTGATTGATCTTGGCAATACGGTCGACACGACGTCGAATACGCTGGAACTGGCCGGCGCAGAACTCCAGCAATTCACTGTCGGTAATTTGGTAATCGGCGACGGCACCAACGGCACGATTACCGTGCACGGAATTTCTGCGGCAAACTCCAACAATGTTTCTAGCACCGTAACCCTCAATGCCACTCGCGACAATGCGCGCGTGGTTTTTAACAGCAGCGCTTCTACATTCAATACACTCACGGCCAACGCGGATGACGGTGTTGACCTCGATGTCAATGTGACCACGGATTCCGGCGCCATGGTCTTTAACGGTGACGCAGAT
>JAHFHF010000045.1:0-4666 GCA_023247055.1 Candidatus Omnitrophota bacterium | reverse complement strand
GTGTCGATCTGGCAAACGACATCGACCTGACCGCTGCGGGCGCCATCAGCCTGACGGCGGCGACCGGGGGCGTTCTGTTGAGCGGGAATAATGGCGTCACGAACACGCTTACTTCCACCGGCGATGCGACGGTGACTCTGGGCGTTTTGTCTGACACAAACAATCCTTGGCTGAATGTTTATTCCCAGGGCGATATTACCGTGGCCGGAGGCTCAAGCCTCGGCTCTGGGCGGTATTTATTTAACCACGACAGTGAGGATGACGGCGCCAATACTTTTACACTGAATGGGGCCTTCACCTCAGGCGGCAATTTGTTCTTGGGAGGCGGCGGCGACGCGGGCACCAATGACGTCCTGATTTTTAATGCCGATGTCAGCGTGTCCTACCTGGATGTCACAAGAGCCCTTCGCGTGGAATTGGCAGACAATGTCGATTGGACAGCTAGTGATGGGATTGGCGCCCGTTACAATGTCAGCGAAATCCGTTTGACGGGGGCCAATGCTACGACCAACCTTATTACGGCCACAGGGGATCAACTGATCGAACTTGGTTTGCTGACGGATACCAACAATCCGAACCTGACAGTTACTTCGCAAGGCGGCATCACGCTCGAGGGTGGGGCGAGTCTAGGAACGGGTGCGCACAGTTTTGCGGTGGACAGCGACAATGACAGCACGTCCACATTGACGGTTGGTGCCGCCCTTGTCGGGGGAGCCATTACGCTTTCTGGCGGCGGAACGGGCACGAACGATACCTTGGATATCAATGCGGATGTGACGGCCGATTCTCTGACGATCCAGAATTTTGCCACGGTCGATCTTGCGGCCAGCGTGGACCTGACGGCTAATAGCGGTGATCTGTATGCCTATTCCAATATTGGTTCCATTAATCTGAGCGGTGCGAACGCAACGACCAACGTCATTGATGGCAACGGCGATGCGTTTGTGCGTCTGGGAACGCTCACGGATACGAATGCTCCGAATATGACCGTGACTTCGGAAGGAGACATCATCTTTGTCGGTGCAACCAGCCTTGGCACGGGCAATTACAGTTTTACCGCGGACAATGACAACGATGGCGCCGGCACGCTAACGATGAACGGCGCTATCACCGGAAGTTCGGTGTTGACCCTTTCCGGCGGCGGCACGGGCACGAGCGATATCATCAATCTGAATGCTGCGATTACTGCCGGCAGTATCACGATTCAGAATGCGGCCACAGCCGCGCTTGGAGGTAATCTTTCCACCGATGGGGGGAACATTACCGTTACGGCCGTAAATTCGAATTTGACGGCTTCCATCACGATTGACACGGAACAGGGTAATGACGGCTCCGCCGGGGCTGTGAGTCTGGCCTCGACGGTGCTTTCGGGAGATAACCCCTGGGATCTGACAATCAATACCGCGACGACAGGCGCAGCGCGAAACGGAGGGACTGTGAGTCTCGGCACGTTCAATGGGGCGGGCGGTGGTTTCATCAATGATCTATCTATCGACGCTTCCGCGGGGGCGGGAGGAACGGCCGGAACTCTGACCTTGAACGGCAATGTTTCTCTGGATGATAACAGTGCCGGCGATGCCAGTTCCTTTGCGGTGACGGGGAACGGAGACATCATCATCGGATCAACACTGACCATCGATACCGAGCAGAACAATCGCGACGGGGTTGCCGGCGGCGCCATCAATTTTGCATCGAGCAATCTTTATGCAAGCAGCGCGGGGTTGACGTTGACCTTGAACACCGCCAATTCCAATGCGGGCGAATCGGCCGGTGCCGTGACTTTGGGCTTGGTCGACGACAATGCCAGTGCTAATCAATTTTTGAGCGCCTTATCAGTGACGGCGGTCTCAGACACCGACGGCGCCATTAATCTCGGAAATAATGTTACGGTCAATAACGGCAGCCTGACTTTAAATGGCGATGCTGTGCTTGGCGGGGCCGTGGTCTTGACTGCCGGAACCGGAACCATCACTTTAGGTTCGACGTCTTCCATCGCGGCCTCAGGGAACGCTCTAACGATGACTGCGGACGAAATAGAACTGAGTGGTGCCGCAAACTCCATCGGCGGCAGCGGCACGCTGGTCCTTCAGCCTTCGACGACGAGTAAGGCGATTGCGCTCGGCGGCGCGGGCGGTACGGCGGCCCTGGATTTGACCAATACTGAAATCGGGACGCTTTCTGACGGTTTTTCATCCATCACGATCGGACATTCAGACGGAGCCGGGATTGTCACGGTGGGTGCGGTGACGTTTCTTGACCCCGCGACGATCCGTATGCCGAGCGGCGCGATTTATGACGATGCCAACGATAGCATTGTGGATATCACGGCGCCTTCACTGACGCTGGAAGCCGGGGGAGGAATTGGTCTCAGCAATAGTTCGCTGGATTACACGGTCACCACGGTTATCAATGCTGATTCGAGCGCAGGCAACGCCGATATTTTTCTGGATGCCATCGGCGATGCGCCCATTGGTTACATCGATGCCGGATCGGGTAATATTACGATGAATGCCACGGGGGCCATGGATGACGACCTTGTTGATAAGGTCCTTGATTTCAACGGAACCCAGGTCATTCTGACTGCGCCGGGAGGCGTTGGCAATAACCGCGAACTTGAACTGCTCGTTCAAAACAACACGACTACGACAACCGGCAATTACACGGCTGCCAATACGGGCAGCGTCGGTACCGCAGATGTCACTGCGGGCGGGGACATCCTCGATGACCCCGACAGCGGTGAAACCGATTTTGATACCGGCGGCGATACGACGCTTGATGCGGGCGGCGTCATCGGCACCAAAGAAAACCCCATTGAGGTTGACGTTCAGGGGCAGCTTTATATTTCGGCGGGCGGCAGGAACGGCCTTATCTCTGCCATGATTAACGGCACGACGAGCGACGGCCAGATTCATCTGCTTGACAATCCGGAAGGCCTGGTGATTTTCAATAACCGCATTGTCGGCGGTCAGGATTCCACAATGTACAATGACCAAATCGGAGCTGCCTCTGGCCCGGAGGTGCGCGGCGTGGATGGCATTTTGATGGTCAATGACGTGATCATCGAGCCATCCACTGCGTCCATTAAGATCGACATGGGTGAAGGGACTAAGAATATAGGCACCTCTGAGAATGCGACAGTTGGCGATCAGCAGCCGGGGGACATCTTCAATCTTTTCACTGACACCGAACTGGCTGAACTTCTCGGTGAGCTGAATGCGTATTTCGGCCAAGATTAATTCCTCCCAAGAAAATCTTAAGATACGCTTTGTCATTGAGACAACATTCAACTGAAGTCGAAGCAAGCACCTCATTGGGATTGCTTCAGCCTTAGTGCCTCACTGCTTCGCAATGACAAAGGACCGCTTTTTTGTCATTGCGGGACAGCATTCAACTGAAGTCGAAGCAATCTCGCTTTTATTAGTCCCTTATCGCTGACTCTGCTATCATAATCGCCCTATGGAAAAACTGACGGATGCCCAAAAGTGGCAGCTGATTAAGCACACTGAACAGGCGTCGGAAAGCTGTAAAGACAAACTCGGCGCCGCCTACATGGTCGATGTGGTTTCCCAGCTTTCCTCCGATGCGGCGGCCGAACTTTTGCGCAGTCTGCCCGCGGATTTTAGCGCGCAAGTGATTGCCGCGCTGCCCGAAGACCGCGCGCGTGATGTAAAAGAAATCCTCGCTTATCCCACAGGCACGGCCGGAGCCGGCATGGCCAAAGAATACCTCTCGATTCCGGCCTGTAAGAGCGTAGCCCAAGCCATCGCGCACCTGCAGGTAATTCCCAAAGACCGTAAAGGCAAGGTGCCTTATATCTACGTGTTAGATCAAGAGGGCCGGCCGCAGGGTGTGATTCAGACCAAAGATCTCATTTTTAATTTACCGGAGACACCGGTCAAAGACATCACGCGCGAATCCGTTGTCACGGTAAGCGCAGACACGCCCCAGGATAAAGTGGCGCAGCTTTTGCAGGAAGGCCATTATTTGGCACTGCCCGTTATTACCGCCGAGGGCCGCCTGACCGGCATTATTTCGGCGGACAGCCTGCTGCAATTCATTCAACAGCAGGCCGACAGCGACATTGCCAAAATGGTCGGTACGGACGCCGAAGAATTGAGCGCCGATTCCTCCGTGCCGCGCATCATGCAATTGCGCCTGCCCTGGCTGATGGTCAGTATTGCCAGCGGTCTTTTCTGTGCTTTTATCTCGGATATTTTTCACCACAAAATGCAGAGTGTGGCCATGCTGCTGCTTTTTGTGCCGGTCGTGCTGGGCCTTTCCGAAAGCACCGGCATTCAAGGCGCCACGATTGTGGTGCGCAATATGACCCGCGGTAAATTTTCACTTTCCGACATGGGATCGATTTTCTTTCGTGAGGTGATCGTCGGTATTTTGATCAGCGTTATTTGCGCCGTGATCGTAGGCGTTGTGACGGCTTTTTGGCAGGGCAGCTGGGCGGTCGGGCTTGCCATGGCATGTTCATTGGTGTTGATTATGATTGTTTCGGCGGGCATCGGGCTTGTGCTGCCCGTGATTTTCAAGGCCGTCAAACTCGATCCGGCGTTTGCTTCCGGTCCGCTCGTCTTGGCCATCTGCGACATCCAGACGCTTTTTATCTACTTCAATCTCGCCAACTGGGTCCTGACCCGCTTTTCCGCCTAAACTT
>JAHFHF010000044.1 GCA_023247055.1 Candidatus Omnitrophota bacterium | reverse complement strand
TGCCGGCGGCCGGCGCACGGCACAGGATATTTCCATCACCTTCAAAAGTAGTGACGAAAAGGCCGTAGCGGAAGAGATTTTTCTGGGCGAACGCGGCAATTTCAAAGCGTTTCAAATGGTGGCCGAACCGGGCACAAGACGGCGCGAATACTATGTGACGCTTAACACCATTACGCCGAAGATGGCGGAAAAACTGGCTGCTCTTGCGGCCATGACCATTCCGCCGGGGTACGGCCTTTCCAAAAAGCGATTCATGGAATTTATTCCGGGCCTGGGCTTTATTTTCGAATTGCCCGATTATAAATTTGTGATCCGGCTGGAAGAAGAAGCGGTGGAAGGTGGAAGGTTGAAGGTGGAAGGGGAAAAGGAGAAAGGAAAACCAAAGCCCCCGCGCGGTGGCAGGGACAGGGATGTACACAGCACTGATGGTGCTGAGTCATCCTCGCCTCAGGGCAGTCTCAGCCGGTTCAAGGATTGGACGGTGCTTTTTGGGCTGGCGGACGCTTCCCAGGATCAAATTAAACAAGCTGCGGAAGAAGCAGCGAAGGATATGCCGTCATGGGTAGTTGAATCTGAGGAAAATCGCGCAAACTATTTTGTGACGGACATTCTGAAAAAAGATATGCCCAAAAATTCCAGGGGTATTTTTTCTCTTTTCAGGGGCTTATTTAAAGCCGGGTCTCCGGCTGAGATGACGGTGATGTGGCTGTCATCCGGGTTTTTTACACGGGCCGGCTTTCCCATTCCCGGTCCGGAACAGCGGTTGAAACGAGAGGCAAACGACTCTTATGGGTGGGAAATCTGGCCGGCGCTTGATTCTCCAAAACCCGACCTCTCTGTTGCCGATTTTGACCCGGACAATGTTGCCAACATCCGCGTGGCTGCAGACGGCCCGGATCAAAAACGCCAAATTATCATCACGCTTAAAACAATGGATTCGGCGCTGACCGAGCGTTTGGCGCAAAGTCGCGAGCGCATGATTTCTCAATTAAATTTTCTGCCCGAACAAATCCGTTTTGAACCGGGCCGTTTTATCGAAGTCGAAACCGATAAATACCGCTGGCGCGTTGAAGCTGGCGGAGATCAGGAGAAAGAGGTGGAAGGTGGAAGGTGGAAGGTGGAAGGGGAAAAGGAGAGAGCGGAAGCTTCTGCTTTGTCATTGCGAGGCAGTGCCCCAACTAAGGCCGAAGCAATCTCAGTTCCGGCCGGCGCACTGGTGGAAACGAAACCCGCGTGGATGAAGGGCCGGTATTTTTCACTTCAGAATTATCTTAAGTTGGCTCCGACCTTGCCACAAGATCTGGGTCGTCCTAGCTATCATTCAGACAGCGTGAATGCTAATTTTGATGCGATCCGAGCAGGCACCGGTTTAAAAGTCCATTTTAATGAGGGGCCCCTTGATACAGGACTTGATTTTTCAACGGCCGACGAAAACCCTCACAAAGTTGGATTTCCGGAAACGCACCTGTCTCTCTATCTGCCCCAGGGTAACAACGCCATCTACTTTGGTATGGACGGATATATTAATTTTAAACTATCGCCCATCTATCCAAATAGCGGCCGCCTGCAATTTAAATTGCGGGAACCCTCGCTGGAATTTCCAGAGTGGCTTTTTGCGGCCGATATTCAACTCCATGGAAAAAATGAAACGATTGAGGGCGATAAATACACCCTGGTCATCACGTTAGACGCGGAATCCGCCGGCCTTCTTGATGAGATTGATTCTTATCTGCGGCAGATGATCACTAAGAAGCAGCGCGAGGATGTTTCTTTGCGTGAGGAAGACGGAGCTTTAATTTTTGAGACCGAGAATGCGCGGATGGTGATTAGAGTTGGAGAGAGAGGTGGAAGGTGGAAGGTGGAAGGTGGAAGGAAAGAAGAGACGGGGAGAGCGGACAATACTCCTAATTTGTCATTGCGAGGCAGCGCCCCCGCTAATGCCGAAGCAATCCCCGTACCAGCGGGAGCACTGAACCCTGCGGCCATGATGAAACTGGACCGCATGGCAGACGGAGCCAAACAGGCCGCCAAAAAACTTGTGCAGGGCACTTCGTGGAAAACTGCAGAAGTTGCGTCCCTTACGGCAGACAGCAATGCCGGTTTCGGGATTATTTCAGGGGAAGACCGGGAGGAATGGCAATTTGGTCGCGAATCTGACAACGTTGTGCGTGTGCAGCCACATTTTCCGGGGGTGCAAATCAATGTGACGAAGGATGTGCGTTGGGCAATTTACAGTGAAGATATCAATGTTTGGCGGGTGGATAAAATAACAACCGACAAGTTTTCATTACCCCGCGATTCGCGCATCAAAACCGAGAACATGCTGATGATTCATAAAAATGAATCCAACACAGAAAAATACAAAGTCATTTTCTTTCTCGAAGACAGCCCGGGGCTTGTCGCGCAGCTTGAAGAACTTACGGACTACCACGACAAAATCAAAGGTATCAACGGAACATCGCTGGAGCCTGGCAATACTTTCTTGATTGATGCGCCGGAAGTTACAGTAGCGTTTGTCGTTTTGCAAAACGAAGAAGCGATTCGAGAAGCGATGGAAGAGTGGAAAGGAGAGGAGTTGGAAGTTGGAAGTGAGAAGTTGAAAGTTGGAAGCGAAGATGGGAAGGGTGGAAGGAAGAAGGTGGAAGGTGGAGGGAGAGAGGAAAGCGAAAACACAAAGAGAGGGGATAAGACAGGTGCGAATTCCCGCCAAGAGAATGCGGGAATGACGCCGGAGGATAAGATCCGGCTGATCGATGACATGTATTGGGAGATTGGCAGCCATGGGATTGAGGTTCATGACGAACTAAAGAATTATTTTGAAAATTTTGAGCTTCCGCCGCGTTTATTGAAGCCGCAGAACAGGCTGACGATTCCCAGGAATGAGTCTCTTTCCGGAAAGCAAGAAATTTTGTTTTTCTGGAACAATAAAGACTTGCGGGACCAGTGGGAGATTCGAGGGCTGCTAAGCGATTTATTGGCTTATCACGAAGGTGTGACCGACATTACTACGAACACAACATCGAAGCAATTTATTGTAGAGACTCCCCGTGTCCGGATTGCGTTTGTTGTTTTGATGGAAAAGGGAAAAAATCTTAGAAAGGTGATGCGTAGAGCGGCGGTAGTGCGTAGAGGGAGAGAGAGCGAGTTGGAAGTTGGAAGTGAGAAGTTGGAAGTGAGAGAGGGGGAACAAAGTAAAGGTGGAAGGAAAGAAGAGACTGGGAAGGAGGAAAAGGAGAAAGGGAAAAGGGAAAAGGAAAAAGAGGAGAAAGACAATCCCCCTGTTTTGTCATTGCGAGGCAGCGCCCTCCCTAAGGCCGAAGCAATCTCGAAATTCGCGAACCTCACAAGCGACAACCCGCTCAAGAATTTCGCCGGGTTAAAACCCGAGCAAAAAAGAGACCTGCTCTTTTCGCTGCTCAGCCGGGGCTATGGCTTTGAACCGGGGATCAATCAAGGCAGCCAGCTGACTCAGCAAGAAACCCATTTTTCGGCACTGCCTATAGGACAGCATAAAGACGCTCTCGAACGTTCAGCCAGTCCGCAGTTTAATTTAACCACCACGCGTTCGATGTCGTCGATTGCGGGCTATATTCATTTTCGTGAAAAGACCCAAGCTTATCCGGGTCTTGATCAGGAAGGCCGGCCCGGTGTTTTGGTTTTAAACCGCCTCTCGGACATGAAAGGTTTTTTTGGCCCGCAGTCAGATGACCCTTTGTTTTACGCGGCCTGGATTACAGGCTATGCCGATATTGAAACCCATCAAGATTGGAGCGCCGCCACGATTGCAGCCTGGATTAAAAAACTGGGCCTCACTTTTCCGTATGCGGGGGCGGGGGCGGGCGCTTGGCGTGGTTTCCTTGGATTAGAGGGACTGTCCCAGCTTCCTTCAGGGACTGTCCCTGCGTCTAGCGCAGTGACTGCCCAAGCGCAGCCTGATAGGCCGCGTCTTGGGACTGTCCCTGGCATCGCGGAAATGACCGATGATTCTGCCCCGCGCCCGCCCGAGAATGCTTTGCGCGTTGAAGATGTTCTTCATCTGCGCTGGCAGGAATCAAACGATTACGCGAAGGCCCTTGATTGGCGCAAAAGCCCATCGTGGACGCTGGTTCCTTACTGGCATGACGGCAAGCAAAGCAAAGACGGAACCTATCAATCGTTTGCAATCACTTCCGGCGAAAGAAAAGAAGAAGATTTTACGAAGGCGGAGTCACCGAATACGATTCGAGTCCGGCCGATAGGCTGGCAAACGGGGTTAAGGCTGGACTTGGACGCTCAGACTCAGATGGAGCTTTATCCTGGAAAAATGTATTTATGGCGCGGAACGTGGCGTGCAGATGGGGAAATCGACTTAAGTGACAACCAGGACAATATCGAAAGTACTTATATTGTTCATAAAAATGAGTCCAAAGAAAAACGCTATGAAGTCTATGTCTATGTCAAAGACATGAGCGTGCTTGAGCGGCCGCTGGCAAAAGCAGTGACCTGGTTTAAACAATATGGGCTGGATGCAAAATTTAAAAACGGCATTTTTACAGTCAATGCCATTGACGTAAAACTGATCATTGCCGAGACCTGGGAGCCCCGTAACGTGGTTCCGGAGAATGCCTTGCCTCCGCCTGTTCCACCGTCGCTTCGCGGTTCGAGCGGTTACCCCATTCCTGAAAACGCCCTGCGCACGGGCGATCTGGCCGAACAAATCCGTATTTATGCCGGCGGCCGTAAAGGCGCCAAGCAGGCGATCCGGGAACTCATTGAAAAAGCGGGGCTCAGCGTTGACTATGAAAATAGATCTGATGATCCGCTGGATATGCGCAGTCTCGAAACCCGCAGTGACCGCCGGCCGGATGATGATCCCACGATTCAACTTTATCTGGGGCAGGCCTTTGATTTGACGGCCACCACGCAGTCCAATTTTGTGATGCGCATTACGCAAAACGGTATTTACGGCTTTGCTCCTAATGCGCCGGTTTATCAAGCTCCGCGTGCGGATGACCTTGATCCACACGAAATTTATCTGCGAAACGGCGCGCGCGAGCGTAATACCAGCCATGAAGCCTATTTTCTGACACGCATGAGCGCGCCTGAAATCGCGGCCATGAAAAAAGCGATTGAAAAGAGTGATCTCTACAAGAAAACCCGCGCTGAACTGGAGCTGACGAAAGAGGGTGCTCTGACCGTGTCCGCCCGTTCTCCTGATGGCGAGTTCGTAACGCTTGTTTTTATTCCAGCCTCCTCGTCATTGCGAGGCGGCAAACCCACTGAGGCCGAAGCAATCTCCGGCTCGGATTCAGGGATTGCCCCTGCTCCTGATGAGCAGGGACTATCTTCTCGGCAGCAAAGGAAAGCTGCCGTAGAGATTGCTTCGCCCGGCAAAAAACGCCGGGCTCGCAATGACAAAAAGAGGGATTCCGGGAAGGGAAGCAGGGACACAACACCTAATTCAAAAAAGATCAAGTCATCCTCGAATGCTTCTTCTATCGGGGATCAGCGGACTCGCAATGACAAAGGCGGTGTGTTGACCTCCGCGCCGCCGGCAGGGCCGCGGCTTGTAGTTCCGTGGAGGAAGAATTCCGTGCAAATGGTTTTTGGTCCTGTGATCGACCGTCTGCTGGACCCGGATCTACCTGATGACGAACGGGCCGGATTTATGAATTCGTCTACGATCCAAGAGTTGATGCGCCGGGCGTTTGCAAGTCCAGCCGGCCCCGGTGATTTTGACTCCGATCAATATGATAGTTTTATCATCGATATCGATAAAGCAAGCCAGGCTCAGGATATTTCTGTCACCGCCGCAGTTATTGAATTTTTAAAACAGATGCGGCAAGACGACTGGGTTCGAAATCGTTGGGCAACTTCCCGAGTGGATACTCTGATCGCCGGTATGTCGCGGGCACTGCGTGGCGACTCGGAGTTTCGCGCCGGATTGCAGCGTTTTCAAAGCGCCATGATAGAACGGGCGCGCACAGCTAATTTAACCACCGTGACGATGGCTTGGCTGGGTGGCCAAGCGGCGCAGTATGATCAGCAAATCCAGCCGTTGAGCCTGCGTCATATCCAGTGGCTTTTGCGCAGTTTGAATAATTTGGATTCGGCTCCGCGGCTTCAGGCGCAAACTCTGCCGGTAGAATCGGAACGACTCATGCGCATGGCGCAAATTGTCTGGGAAACTGTCCAGATTGATCGGCCGGCGAGGAGTGAAGTGAGAGAGAAGAAAGAAAGTTGGAAGGGAAAAGAAAAAAGGTGGAAGGTGGAAGGTAGAAGGTGGAAGGAAAAAGGGGAAAAGGAGAACAATGGCTGGCTTGCGGGCATATCTGGTTTTGTGGAAGCAATATTTGCTGAGAGCGATACGAGATTGCTTCCGCCATTAAAACAACGGCGGACAAGTCGTCGTCCTGCAAACGCAGGCCTCCTCGCAATGACAAAAGAACAGAACGCCGGTTTATCCTCCTCTTTGTCATTGCGAGGCAGTGAACAAGTTGATGCCGAAGCAATCTCCGATTCGCCGTCGAGATTGCTTCGTCCGGTCCATCCGTTGGCTGTCCTCGCAATGACAAAAGAACAGAATGCCGGTTTATCCTCCTCTTTGTCATTGTCCACCGCGAATCGCCGAATGGATTCGGCCTCTTCTTTGTCGTCCACAACAAATCGCCGGATGGGTTCGGCCTCTTCTTTGTCAATGACGAGCGGACAGAATGCCGATTTATCCTCCTCTTTGTCATTGCGAGGCAGTGAACAGATTGAGGCCGAAGCAATCCCGCGAGCGTCTCTCCAAATTTCTAACTCTTCTCTTTCTCCTTCCACCTTCCACCTTCCACCTTCCACCTCTTCTTTCTCCCGTTCCGAACTCCGCTCACCGGCCGCGATTCCGGGCAACTACGAGGCCCAAGAACTCGAAACGCTTGGCGGCTATTGGCAGCAGCGCTACCAAATCGGTCCCCGGGACGTGCGCAATTGGCTGCAGCTCTTTTTTCAACAGGACAGCGATATTTTGACGCTTTCAATTATCAATGATTTTTCCGATGTCAAAAATTCGTGGTCGAAAGTTGAAATTCGCCGCGTGTCCAAAGACGACTTTCGTCCGGATCAGCCGGAAAAGGGCCGGAGAACCGCCGAAGCTTTGTTTCAAGGGCTTGTATTTCAAAAACTTGATTGGACACTAGAACCGGAATTGACGCTCATTGTGCCGTCCGCACAAGGGCTGGCGGCGGTTCTCAAAGAAGGCGGATTATTGCCGCCGGGCTTTAGCGGTTCAGAATGGTTCGGTCATTTAGCCAATATCTACCCGTCGCCTGACCCAAGCGCCGCTCTTCCGGACGCCGGCTTGCCCGTGATAGTTACTTTCACGGCTGAGGCAAGTGTGGCCCGTGAAAACGGCGGCCGGCCGCCGAATTCTGATGGCGCAACCTCTGTGTCAGACGCAGCGGCTCCTGAGGAGCAGTCTACAGCGGCGCTACTCCAAGATAAAAGTGAAGCCTTTGACGCCCTGCAGATTTTTACTCAAATGACGGGCGCTGATTTTGAACCGGATAGCGAACTCATCCGGCGTATCGAAGCTGCGGGCTATCAGGCGCGGCCTGTCAGTGTTCTTCCGGGCGACGAGGGGTCGCGCATGATTTCCGCCATTAATCCCGCGCGCGACGGCGAAGAAGCGCTGAGACTAGAGTATAGACTGTCTGACGATGCTCTGACGCCTTCGGCTCCCGCGCGGAATGTTCTTTTTACCGCCCAATACGGTCTTAATACCGAAGCAGCCTTTGGTTTCGAACGCTATTATGAAAGCCAAACCTTGGAAGGCGCGGAATTTTACTTTTTTCTCGGAAAAAGGGGCGGCCGGTCGAGTATTCGTCTCGAGGCCGACGATATCGTCAGTGCTGTCTTAGAACCTGAAAATTTGGCGGCAGGAAAACCCCGCATCATTGACATTCAATTGCGCAAGCTGGATGTGCGTGCCGCACGGTTTTTTGAGCAGAAGTTGTACGCGATAAATTTAAAAGCCAGCCTGGATTTTGCCAAGACATCCGTCCGCATTTCCGAAGACAAAAAGCGATTCGAATTTGAAATTGAAGGCCGCCTGATCTTCCGCGTTTATGAACAAGGCGCCCCGGCTTGGGTTGAATCTAAAATGCTGCCGGAGGCGCTAACACCGGAGCCGGATAGGTTTGACTTGCCGCCGGATGCGCGTGAAATCACTCCCTTGCTCTGGGTTGATAACACAAAGCCCCTGACGCCGGAAACTGCCAAGGAATGGTTGAAGAGTTCAGATTTTTCTGCCGTACGCATCAAAGGAGGCGAAGCAGACATCGGTATCGTCGATAAGACGATGCCGGCGCGTGATCCTTTTGTGATTGTTCCAAACAGCCATCTGAACGCTGTTTACGGTATTTATCCGGTTGGGAACAGCCATTTTTTCCAATTAATCAGCAGCGGCTTTATGGGGCAAATGGGCAGTGTATGGCTCGCCTTGGTCAGTTCAAACGCAACCGCTGCTATTGCTGCATTGCAATTTGCAGTTAATAGGAGAGCGCTTGTCTATCTGGCGCATGACAAAGCAGGGAATAAACCGGTTCTTTTCATCGCGTTCAAGGATTTGGATGCGGAGACTATTTACCGGTTAAAAGATTTCGCGGACCGCATCCACGAACGGGTTGAAAACAAAGAGATTGCAGACCTGGTGCAGTTTGAAGACGGCAGCGGCCTCTGGATTGATCACAAAGATTTCCGCCTTGTTCTCAGTTATGAAGAAGGAGAAAAGGCGAAAGAGTTGGAAGTTAGAAGTTCGAAGTTGGAAGAGGCGCCCGAACCCAATGAGGCAAAACAGACGGCTTCAGCCGCTCTTGTTGCCGATGACATCGAGATCCCCAATCTCCAGCTTGTCAAAAAAGGCGGGACACGGCGGGCCGTGGATTTAACGCCGCTTTTGGGTATGGATCTTTCGGATGAAGCGGTGCGGCGCAGCGTTTCGGCTGAGATTGAAAAAGCGGTGCAGGGAACAGCGCTCTCACAAGGCACAGAGGAATTAGCCAAAAGTGGCGAGGTGGTTGCGTACAATAATGCACTGGCTGCGAATGCAGGCCGCGTCGCTCTGCTAGCCAAGGAAAAAACCTTAGACCTTATTGGCAGTGTCGGCGACAATGACCTGGTGACGGTGAGCATCGGCAAAAAGGGCAGCGCCGGCCATGCCCAGGTTGTTTTTAAACCTGCCGGTGACGATCAGACATCCGTCTCGTTGAACGGAAAACGCAATATTCAAAAGCTTATTCTCGTTCCTGAAACTGTTACGGCCTCCGGAAAGAAAAAAAACCCGCGCGAAATTTATATTGTGCTTAAAAATTTTGGTAATCAGCTCTATGAGAAGATGATCTCTCTGATCGATGGTTTTGAAGAAGCGGGCTATTCAGGTGTTACCCATGGACCGGGAATCACCGCGCTTTATACGCCCGATCTTATCCTCAGAATTATTGACGAAGAAGATCCTGAATTGCAGAAATGGGTGGGGGAAAAAGAAGGGGAAGGAGAAAAAGGTGGAAGGTCGAAGGTGGAAGGTGGAAGGGAAGAAGAGACAGAAATAAAGAGTTCTTCGCCAACGCCAGTGCTGACCGAAGGGATGAAGCTTGTGGCTTCGGGCACAACCAGGAAAACGCCGGAGGGGATTGCGCGTGATTTCATCAAAGCCGGATTTATAGATGACCGCATGGGTAAAGCCTCCGATGACCGCCGCATCTATCGTGAAGATGTGGACGGTCAGTCCTGGGATGACAGGCTGGAGTCTTTTAGCTGGTCTACAGTCACAAAACCAAGGGCGGGCCAATTCCCGGGCGCGGAATGGTATTTGTATCACGCCGATAAAAAAAGCTCGATGGAATTTTACTGGCCGTATCTGATCAGCAAGAACGAACTTCATCTTGCCCATATTAATTTAGATTTCAACGGACTTCTCGGATATTTGAATCTCGAAGGTTTCCAGTCGTATGAGATTTTCAAAAAAGCAGACGGCACTTATTTTTATCGCTTCAAAGTCCAGAAAGGAATATGGGAGCCGGTTGAGGACCGTTATAAACCCGGCAGACACCGCCAGCACCTTGAAAAATTATTCCGCGGCACGATCTTCGAAGGTAACACCTACGAGTTTGTCATCGGCAACGAAGCTGAGTTGAGAAAAGAACTGGGATTAGCTGAGTTGGAAGTTGGAAGTTCGAAGTTGGAAGAAAAAACAGAACCGGCGGAGCCGGTGACAGAGCCGGTGACAGACACCCAAAAAGGGACAGACACGCCAAATTCTGGGAGCGCCGTTCCCGCACCCGGACTTTCGGTGACGATGAAACCCATTCTGAACGTCGTTGAAATGGTGAAATGGCTGGATGCCACGGCTGCGTTTGAGCGCGATCCCGAGGTTCATCGTAAAGACAATTGGCTTGTGAGCGGGTCATTTGCAAGCATTGCCGGGTACTTTGAGCAGGAAAAGCGGATACTCCTTTGGTTCAACTATCTGCATGAAGGCACTCCTTATACGGCCAAACTGCAAATCGGCGGAAACGAGCCCTCGATGTTGAGGATTGAAAGAGATGCGCACGGCGTGAAAAAGTTTTTCGATCTCGGGTTTCCGGTCACGAAAGTTGAAGTGTCGGATGATCCGGCGGCCAAGCCGCACATCCGTATTTCACTGGGGGATCTTGACGCGATTGACGTTCGTAGATTGGCCGACAGGGGAATTAAAATCAATGAAGCCCTGGAAGCTTTGGACGATCCCACGGCGCCGGATCATCCCTCTAAACCGTTAGGTGTGAAGTTTGCGGTCACGACCCCCTTGCCTGTTTCAGCGGCGGCTTTACAAACAAGTCCGATGCGCGAGCTTTTGTATCCGCAGGATTACCAGGAGCTGCTCCAGTCTCTAGGCGCTCAAATTCAACAAGGCTCGCAGGATGACTTTGGATTTGTTTCTCCCAACAAGTGGATGCTCGACCGCGTGGAAGCCTCGCTTGGGCATAAAGGCGGAAACCGTTCGGATGAAAATTTTACAGTCAACTTGCCCTTTACCTCCGGCATCTTTTTCGGCCGGCTTGACTTTGAAGTCTCAGACAAAGGCGGGGCCGCGGTTTCTTTAAATGTTCCCCCGGTTAAGTTTACTTATGCGAAGGATCCCAAAAATTTTCTCCGCGTTTTTTCAAAAGCCATTTTTGAAGCGCGGCTTCCGGATGGAACGCGGGAATTAAGAATTTATCTCGAAAGTTATCGTCATCCGGCGGAAGTTAAAAACCGTGAGAACACGCTTGCCAGCATGCGGGTGCGGGGCATTGAATTAGGCCGGCCCGTAGAAATTGTGGCCGGGCCGTCTGCGGATATTAATCCGTTACAGCGGCTTGGGCTCCGGGTTGTTTTCCTGGATGCGGATAACCCGGGCTACTCCGAGGGCACTCCTGCTGAGAAATCTGTGGCCCCTTTGTCATTGCGAAGCAGCGGGCCAATAGACGCTGAAGCAATCTCAGGTCTGAAATCAATCACCTCTTCCGACGATTTAATCCGCTTCCTCGACAACCACTCCGAAATCGAACGGTTTAAACGCCCGGATGGCGATGAATGGGCCTTAAAACTTGATCAGCAGGTCCGCCTGGCCAAATTAAATCCTAAAAATGGCCAGATCGCATTGACGCTGCGCAATAACACTTCCAGCGGCGTATTTGATACCCGGCTTACATTTTTGCCGGACGGAACAAAGAAACTGGCGCTGCGGCTGGTTGAGCATCCGGAAGGGGTCCAGGTCATTCCGTTTGAAAATTTATTTGTTCCCGCCGCTCCGGACGCACCGCTGCAATTTATTTTTTCCGTCGGAGATAACCTCCTTTTTCCCAGCCGGTCCGCAGGGAATGTTCAGGTGCGTCTTGCGCCGGGCGTGCCGTTGATTCAGGGGCCATCCGTCAGCATGTACAGCCATAGAAACGCTCCCGATATTGCCACCGTTTTTGTTTGGGGCCCCATGGCGGAAGCGCTAATAAATAAAAAGTTGGAAGTTGGAAGTTCGACGTTGGAAGATGAAAAAGCAGAGGGGGAAAAACGCAGCTTGTCGAATCTCGCTTTGGCAGTTTCCCCGGCTGTGCTTGCGCTTTTCAACGCACCAGCAGAGACAATTGATTTGACGCCTTTTTTCAACAAACTTTTCATATCCGGCATCGAAAGCGCGAAGCAAGAGTTGTTATCCGCGGTCGAGGGCACGGCCTATGAAGGCGATGAAAGTACAGGAGTTGTAAGCGATGACAAGTTTTTTGGCGTGAGATCGAACATGAGCCTGGCAGATGACGCTATCAGTGCTGGCCGGCAGCCCGGATTTTTTAAAATGAGGGTTCAAAGAGAACGGTTTATTTTTTCATGGACGCTGCGGCAAGGCGATTGGCCTGATTCGAAATTTGGTATGCTTCAGATCGAAATCCATCCGGTCGATGGAGTTAAGCTTTTGAATGACGAAATCATTTCCGTGAGGCTTCCCGTGGAGTTGAACGAGAAAATCATGGCTTTTCTGCATGCTCCTGATGACTCGCTGCGACGCGGTTTTTATCTCTCCTTGCCGGAACTTATGCCCGAGGCCAAGAAAAAGCTAGACCTGTTTATTCAGCAGATCCGCAATGCCTCCACCAGGGGAGTTTTGCCTCCGGACATCATCCAGACGCCTGAAGACGGCGCATTTCTTTTTACTGACGATGATTTTGCTTTTGGCCTGGTGGAAGGGAGAGAAGGTGGAAGGTGGAAGGTGGAAGGTGGAAGGAAAGAGGAGCAGGCAGGACATGAGAGCGCATCTGTGGCGCTTACTCCGGATCGCCCGGCGGGTATACCCAAAGAGGCGCTCCGGTTTGGCGATATGATAGAGGCTTCCCGGGCTGGAACAGGGAAGGCAGAGTTGGAGAAAATCGTCAAACCCTCAGGTCTTTTTTTAACGGATGGCTTCCGGGTAACGAGCAGTCGTTATGCGGTCAGCACGATTAAGGATTACAGCGTGAGAATGTTGGGCAGTGGAAATGCCGGCGGCGATTTCCGCAGCCCCGGATTCTGGGCGGCCGACGGTGAAGAATTTTATGCTATTTTCGGAGCCGGGGAAGGCCTGCAAATTAGACGAAGAATGCTCTTTTATGGTGCTAACTTACAGATGCCGGCTTTTTTTGAACTGAGCACGGGTTTCTCCCTGGAGCGCAGTTATTTTTTAAGAGCGGATAAGACTTCTGACAAACTTTATGACACGGCCTACATTTTTACCGGCCTTGATACCAAAATCATGGGTGGCCTTTATACGACGCTGATGGGTTTGCGAAGTAAAAATCCGTCAGCCCAGACCGTGATAATCTTGGGTAAAGACAATATCATCCGCGTCACTTCTTCCGAGGCCAAACTGCAGATTCTGCTTATTCCAGCTGAAGAACCCAGGACACAACCGGCTTTAGAAACTGGATCAAAAGTTATGCTTACGAAAGAAGTGTCCTACCGTGCGATGGCCAAAACGATGGTGAAGGGCAAAAAGTATTGGGAAAAGAATACAAGCTTGAAAGAGAAAAACAGAGATCTTTACTATTACGGACGCGAAGGAAGCAGCGCCAAAATTGCGGCCTATGACCGGGACAGTCCTGATTTTCAGTATTTACAGCTTCAGCTGTCGCGCATGCATCTTCGCATTATGAAAAACGTAACGATCGGTATCGATGGATACACTGATGGCGGCTGGTGGGGTGTTGAAAAAGAGGATGTGCTCTCAATTCAAGTTGAAAATAAGGACAATTTGCCTGATTCGGATGACGAATATTATCCGCAGGTTTTTAAAATTTTATTGCCTGAGGATCAATTTGAAAATTATCGCGAAAAATTTACCCCGCCATCTAAGATTGAGCCTGATCCTGATGGAAAGCTGAGAGATGTCCACGGGAAAATCTTTTTCCCGCCGAATGAAAAGAAAATCGTTCTCCGCACGCCCGACCGTCCCGAACTTGGCGAAATTCAGCTTGTTTTCATCCCCCGGGAAGACGCGTCTGTAGGGGCCGGGAATCAGGGACTGTCCCCGCTTCCTCCAGGGACTGTCCCTGCGTCTATGAACCCGCCACCGCAGCAAACCGCATTGGCCCAAGGGATGTTCGAGGGCACGGCGCTGCTGGCTTTGCCGAAAAAAGACCGGATGGATACGCCGGATGTGCAGGCGCTGCTTTCCGGCAGTCCGTTTACAGCCGAAGATGGTTCGCAGGTAGGCCGTGTTGAAATCCTGCCCCCAAATTCCCGTAAGCCGATTCTCGAAGTGGTCCAAACCCAGCCCAATATAGGCTGGGTTTCGGCCGGTCAGGTTTTGGAAGACGGCGCCCGAGTTGATTTTGAATTACACCCTAACCGGATTATGGGGGGGATTGATGACCCCGCAAGCGGTTTCGATGGACCTTCCTTTGACTCATCCTGGGCAGAAAATATAGGCCTGCAATTTACCTTCAATCAAACCGCCGGCCGTCCTGAAATTTCCGTGATAATGCCGCTTTCCGCCGCCGCTTCATTCGATGTACGGCTCAATCAATTTATGCAGAAAATGGCGGAAGAATTTCCGGCAGCAAAAAAATATTTTACCCACGAAACAGGCAAGCTTTTTATGTTCAATCATCCCGAACGGCTTGTCCTGATCCGCTATGCCAAAGACGTACCTGTAGTGGCCGATTCTAAACCGGCCTTAGAAATTGGATCAAAAGTAATGCTGACAAAAGATATTCCCGAAATTCCCATGCCGCCCCAAAGTGCACTGCGATATGGCGATATTCTGGATTTAAAAACTGAAGAATTTGATCAAAATATCGGTCAAGCGGAAAAACTAGCGAGCGCTTCCGGCCTTAAACGATATGTGATGGGTGACAATCAATCGGTTATCTCAACAAGCTTGACCAATCCAATCGCTACACGGCAGTCTCATTTTACAGCCATGCCGTCAGGCCTGGTCGCTGAATTCACCAATGGCCTTACATTCAGTTTGACAGCCAATAACCTGAAAATACCAGGCGGCAGCCCTTATGCAGAAGTGCTTGAAGGGTTAGAGGTCTTGCCCAAGAGCGTCACGATGCTGATACCCGAAATCTATCTTTTGGGGCCCGACATGGGCGTGGATAAGAGAATGACGGCCTTTGTCTATTTCAGCGGCGATTCTAATGTCATTGGAAAGTATTTTGAGAAAATCGAAAATCGGCTAAGGCGGGATGTGAGTGCCACGGTCGTTACGGTCGAGCGCATGGGCCCTGTGCTGGCGCTTAGCTCAAAAACCCAGCGTCTGATTCTCTCGCCGCAAACGTCACGGCCTCGGCTTCCGGCCGCCTTGCCGGACAAACGCCCGATGCCGCCCAGCAATCTTGCCCTGAGCGGTGAGTTTGCGGTTCCCGATAATGCGGCAGATATCACACGTGTTTTCCGCATGCCGAATTCCTCAGATCAAGTTATGGAAAAAACTCAGGAAGAGATTTTTAACCCATTGGGCTATGAAGTCTTCCGGCGTACTGGAGATGTTCTTTCTCATCCCAAAGGACAAACCGCCAAAAATTGGATATTTGAAGCGAATGTTTCCATGGCGAGAGATGCCGTGGCCGGTATGCTTAATGAGGGTAGTCACTATATTCATTTCCACCAAGAAGCGGGTCAATTGCGATGGCTCATCTATGAACTTGATGCTGATAGCCGTGTGAAGGTGGATCTTGCTTCCGTCAATCTTGGAGGATCCAAAAATTTATCTGCGGTTAAAATCATTCCTGAAGGTAAGAAACAGCGCCGCGAAATCTATGTGATTTTGAAAGAAATTCCCGCGAGTTTTGAGCGCGAAATCCAGGCCTTGTCCGATCAAAGTTTTCTTCCTGCCGGTTCCTTACGCTATAAACCCGGTTTGGGTTTTATACTCGACCGTCCTGAATTGAAGTTTGTTGTGCGCGTGGAGAAGGAAAAGGCGGCCGTAGAGGGTGCTTCACAACCGGCCCTCGAAATGGTTCCTGGTTTGGCTTTGACCAGCGGACCGATTGATTTGCTGGCGTTGGCCCGGCTTTCGCAAAATCCGTCTTTTGATTTCGAGGCCTTCAAGGCTTACTTTGCCCAAAGCCCGCTGGTGATACCTTCTTCGATCAAACAAGCCCCCCCTGGAATAAAGAAAAAATCTGATTCAGGCATGTTGGAATATTCCCTGATGACCACAGCGGCTTTAGGTAACGCCAGATTGGAGCATTTAACGGCGCCAAGAAACGATTGGGGGGTTAAACTGCCGATTCCCAAGGAGTATCTCCGGTCTCCCGGTGCAGGGGATGGCTTTATTGAATTTACGACTCCGGGAAATTTAAGTTTTCGGATTTTTCAGGGAAGCGCATTGCAGAGTTTTGTCTATTTGGGAGCAGACTCCAATGTGATCGATGCGAGGCTTATTCCATCCCCGAACTCCGAGGATCCGGCGGAACTGTCTATTGTCGTCAAAAAACTTTCTGCAATGGGCACGTCTCAAGCGATCCGCGAGATTTTTGAAGATCGGTTCACAGCGCACTATCTCAAACGCTATAAACCCACCTACTCCCCTACAAAAGGTCTGTTCTTAGAAATGCCGGGTTTCAAAATCACGGTGCGGGAAGAAGCTGAAAATAACGAGGAGAAAGGGGAAAGCGAAAAGGCGAAAGAAAAAGAACGGGACGGAGAGAGAGGTCAGGGACTGTCCCCGCTTCTTTCAGGGACTGTCCCTGCGGTTATGAACCTGCGCCTTGAGCATAAAGAAACCAAGCGTCCTGCCGTGGATGTCATGCCGCTGCTGGATGCGGATCTTTCCAGCGACACGGCGTGGGAAGAAATTAAACAAAAACTCGCTGAGGCGGCTGTAGGCACGGAACTTACAGCGAAATTATTCGGGCTTTCCGGCGAGCGTCACTCGGCTGAGTTGGATAATGAGCCTCTTTCCCTGGCGGAAGGCAAAATCGCCTTAAAGGTCAATCCTGAAGATACCCTGATGATGGGGGTTATTGAATACCGTAAGGATGTTTTTGTGGAGATCCCAACCGAAAAAGCAGGATCGCTGAAAATAACTCTCGCGAAGAAAGGTGCGGCCGCACTTGAAATCCCATTGGGAACTCGAAATAGCCTACAGAACTTAATTCTTGTGCCGGAGACACAAGATCAAAGCCGCGCGATTTATGTTGTTCTCAAGCGGCTGACCGACGACAAGAGGTCTGAGATTATGGCGGGTTTTATGGATTATTTCGGAGCGCAAGAATACAATTTTCTACCCTTTCCCGGCGGATTGTTCATTCAATCAAAAACATTGACGTTGTTGATTAGCGATAGCCGTATGAGCCCTGAACCCGATTGGCAGCCGGTGAAGAAGTTGGAAGTTGGAAGGGAAAAAGGGAAAGAAGAAAAGAATCAGGGACTGTCCCCGCTTCCTTCAGGGACTGTCCCTGCGTCGAACGCAGCGACTGCCCAAGCGCCGTCTGATGGCCGGCGTCCTGGAACTGTCCCCGCGGGTCCGGGCATGCTCGTGAGCCTCAAAGAAGCAGACCCCGCGAAATTTGAAAAAGCCTTAGTCTTGGAAGATCGCGGCGATAAACTTTTAGTCATTGACCCGCATGCGGTTGATCATAATGTTGATTGGATGCGTGACGACCATTCGAATGCAAAATTTGAAATCGCTAAAGATGACGTGATGATACTTGCCCAAGAAAGACCGAAAAAGGGCGCTGAGTTCGCGTTGCATCAGCCCGTTTTATATCAGTGGACCAAGCATGGTATCGAGCGAATGCGAGATTCTTTTGGAGACGACGTTGCCCAAATCAAAGCCCGTTCCTGGCATGAAGCCGTGATCTACCATATTGACGATGGGAGCTACCGGCTCATTTTTAAAGACGCTCCTATCAAAACCGCCGATGGCCGCGAATTATGGTTTACGACGGCTGACTTCGGATCTCCCTTGCTTAAAGCCGTCAAAGTCGATGGCGCCAGGCCTGTTCCTGCGTCTAACGCAGCGACTGCCCAAGCGCCGTCTGATGGCCGGCGTCCTGGGACTGTCCCTGTAGAGACTTCCTCCAAAACAACGGATCTTGCGCTTGGAAGTCAAGATCTTTTCTGGAGCGCAGCTGCACGCAGCGGCATTTATCCGGGAGTTGAAAATCTCAAGCGCTTTGAAAAAGATTACCCCGATCTTGAACCGAAAATCGCTAGCAACGTCCTAAGCATGAACGACATCACACTGAGGTTCCAAAAAGGAGGTGCTGCGGACGTCACTTATAGTGCGGAAAGGATGAATATATGGAAGACAACTTCAGACTTGCCGGGCCTGGCCGGGACAGACTACACAAGCGGTGCAAAGCTTTTACTTCGTCAGACGCTATGGATGCCCGTTTTCGGCCCAAAAGGACGTGATGACGTTTATTTATATTTCAGCGGCGACGAGTCTTTGATCAGGAGTACTTTTGAATTGATTCAGTTGGCATTGAAAAAAGACCGGCCGCAGTTAAAAACGGCCTTTAAAAATGACGTGTTAACGGTGCAGAGCAAGAGTTTGCGTGTGTTTCTCGTTCCGGCGAAACAGAAGACAGAGATTAATCCTGAAGCAGAAAGGGAAAAGGTGGAAGGTGGAGGGTCGAAGGTGGAAGGGAAAAGGGGAATGGGTAAAGGAAAAAGAGAGGAAGTTTCGCGCGGTATGCTCATAGGCGATTCCTTAGTGACATCCGATATTCTTGGGAACATTGAAAAACAATTGGAAACAGTTGGAATTCGAAGAGATCCCAATGAGGCTGAGTTAAAGTTAGGCGAAGATCTTATCGGGCGTGATCTCGCGGAGCATACTAATGAACTTACTTTTTGGTTTGGAATTCCGGGGACCGGCGAAGAGCGCATTCCGATGGTATTGAATGTTACCCTTGGGGAATCTATGGGTGGCGGTGTGGATGCGAGACTTCACCTGCAGCACTGGATCGGCAGCCGTGGCAAAGACGCCGGCTATACGCAAGATGTAGAGGAAGAACAGGATTTTTCAGGCCATCGATTAAAACTTCTCGAGTTTAAAGCGGAACGCTCTGGCCAGACCGTCCATCTGACCTTCGGCGTGGATAAAATTCCCGGAGGCGTTCTCGCCAAATTGGGAGAAATCCGTTTTGCGCCCGGGCAAGCCATTCCGATTCAAAGACCCAACGGTGAGAAAATGAATCTGACGGTAACTCTAGAAGTTGGAAGTTCGACCCCCGCAGCGGTGCGCGAGGGCGATGCATCGGGCGCCAGCCAAGCGCCCGTAAGCATCGAGTTGGAAGTTCGAAGTAAACAACCGAAAAATAAAACCGGAGGTAACCTTAATTCTTCCAACTTCCAACCTCCAACTTCCAACTCTACCGTGCTTACGAGATTGCCCACTGTAAAGCTTGCCACAAACTGGGATGCGGTGAAATGGCTCAGCTCCATGGTGGATCAGGGGCTGGCAACCATAGATAACAGCACAGCCTGGACAAATTGGGAATGGTTTGGCAAGGGCAATCGGTTTGCGGTGAAGCACAGCGAAAGCCAGACGTCATTTTACCTTACGTATGAGGCCGGGAATGGACGGAAAGGATTACTTTTGATTTCGTATAACGGAGATTGGTTTGAAAGCACGAAGTCTTTTATCGTTGATACGAACAGCCAGCGGACGGGGGATGCCGTTGCGCAATTTAAATCTGTTTCCGTGGTGACTGATGGCAAAGACAATCTTCAGTTTCGGCTCGATGGCAGTGATCTGACCGAATGGCATTGGGATCAATTGGCAAAAAACGGACTTTATCCGAACCAACCGGTTCGTCTCATCGCAGACCCTAAAGCTCCGGGCGTTAAAATGCCGGAAGGGTTTACGCTTATTTTAACAGCATCCAATTTGTCATTGCGAGGCGGCAAACCCAGCAATGCCGAAGCAATCTCCGGGAATGGAAGGGCTTCGCCGCCTTCGCCCTCCGGATCTTCCAACTTAGTTCGCACCGACGATCCGCGTATCGTGCCGCCGGCCGATGCGTTATGGGGCGGCATGTTGAAAAGTTATCCGGATGGCTACATTCAACGCTATAACAATTCGCCCGTTGAACAGATCGTGGGAATTCCGGAGGTGATTGCGAAAGGTTTCAAGCCATTTAAGAGTTCCAGCCGCATGTTTGCAAGCACAGGCGAAGATTATATGCGTGCGGGGGGAAACTCATCCAGGTTTCCGGGCTTTATGATGGGCGATGAACGGCTTGATATGCGCATGAGTGCGCGATTGACAGCACACATCACTCTTGGCAACGTTGCATTTTTTTCAATCGATAAGAACGGAGAAACGAGAAATATAAAGATCATTAAAAATCCGGGATTGTCGGACCAAATACTTGATGAAGACAGTATGTATGCCGTTCATAAGACATTTTCAAAAATCGAAAAACACGAGTTGTATCTTTATCATCCTCTCTGGGAAAAAGTCGCAGCGGAGTTTAAAAAGCTAGCCGGAACGCTTTCGGGCGATGACTTTGAAGCCGCCTATAACGAAGAGGCTGGCGGTTTCTTCACGCTTGAATCTAAAGAGATGCATGTAGTAATTACCGGCCGTCCGGAAAGTATGCAGACCGATACTGGTCTGGAGCGCTTCCGCCGACGCTACCCCAATACCGTTGAGGGACTTCTAGCTTATTGGACATTGTGGCCCTATGTGTGGCAGCGCAGCCGGACAAGCTGGGACCGGAAAGAGGTTGCAAGTCTTGCCGTGAGTTATGAGCAAAACTACAAAGAAGAATTGCCGGACCAGCCATTTGAACTGGAAAAAGAAATGTTTGAACAGGTTTTAAGACGTCAGCTTAAAGAAAAACGGAGTACTTACGGTTATTTCGATCAAGAATTGACGTCAGCGCTTGCCGCTGATTTTGACGAAGAATTTGACGCCCTTTGGCAGATCGTGCTGGATCAGCGCGCGCAGCGTTACAAGAGCGATACGGAGAGGCGTGCGGCGATAGAGCGGCCGGAAGCAAGGGAGAAGGGAGGGAGGAGGGAAGAAGTTGGAAGTTCGAAGTTAGAAGTTCGAAGAAAACAACCAAAAAATAAAACCGGATCAGACGCTATTCCAGCTGCTACAACCCCCGCGGTTATGGTTCAAGAGAACGAACCTGTGGAACTCAAAGAGTTGATGATGCTAAGCATGCAGGAACCGGCCAATGAACAGCAAGTGCGGCGCATTTTTGAAAGAGCGGGTGCCCGGGTTGATCGATACAAGCCTGCGGAAGAAGAACCCTTTAAAGGCCGCGCGAACTTACAGGTCTTTTCAAACACGACCAATGAGAAAATCTTGATCATGAATGCGGATAAAACCTGGATTAAGAATGAATTTCATATTCCCGTGTCGTCCAAATCTAATTTTGTTTTGGCTTTGGAGAGGAATTCTCTGCAAACCATCGGACGTGCCAGCCTTTACTTTTTTGATCTTCCGAACCAAAGTAAAAGCGCTTCGTTTGATGATGTGCTTAGAAGTCTTGAGGAAGTTGAAACTGTGGTCTGGATTCCTGAAGACACTGCGACGGGCAAGAAAACAGAGTTATTTATCGTTTTAAAAACCTTAACAGACGAGGGCCGCTCAGAAATTAAAGCCTCGATCGACAACTACTTTTACGTTAAAGCAGGAAAGCGGGGAATTTTAGCGGGCGATACTTACACGGTCGAGACGGATCTATTAAAAATTGTTATCACTACCGTCGCGGAAGAAAAGTTCGAAGTTGGAAGTTCGAAGTTGGAAGGGAGAGCTAAAAAAGATCAGAACAAAAATGTTTCCTCTTCTAACTTCCAACTTCCAACTTCTAACTCTGCTTTAATGTCCGATGTTTTCAGCATTCCAGCGGAGGTTACAGAGATTACATCGGTCTTTGACGGTCAGAGGGACCATAGAACGTCTATTGAGGCTGTTGCGCCGCTGCTTGTAAATTCAGGTTTTTCAGCGGGGCCAGGCGCTGAGCAGGGATACGTGGGAATCCGGCACGAACGCACACGCGCGCGCGGAGTATTTTTGAATATCATTCAATCATGGCCGCTAAGTATTGCTTTTAAACAACTTTTAGATCAAACCAGTGGTTTAAGCCTGACTGTGTACTTAAGGGATGATTTGATTTCGGCCTGGGTAAGATACAAAGATGAGGGGTCCGGGGGAATCTCTCAGGCGGGTTTTGATGTAAGTGGGTTCGATGGCAAGCCGCAGATTTACCTGGGACAAGATCAAGGCAAGAACCGGCCAGTTCTTGCGGTGCTTGTCAAAAACATGCCCGAGGAGGGTTGGGAGCGGCTCAAGAAATTTGCCGAGGCATTTCAATCCAACAGTTCATTGAAGTCCGTTGCCGGGTTTGTGACGTTTGAAACCGGCCTTGGTCTTGCCATTGAGCATCCGGATTACCGGATTGTGGTGAGGGAAGAGGACGAAAAGGTCGAAAGTCGAAGGTCGAAGGTGGAAGGAAAAACGGGGACAGGTAAAAATAAAAACGTGTTTTCTTCCAATACTAAGACGAGTTCTGGCCTGGCTTCGGACAAGCCGCCCGTTCCTGGCACAAAAGCGGCATGGGCCGGCCTGCTTGAGGGCTATATTGGAAGCCGGATATCGGAAGATTCCGCGGATGCAAAGCGTTTGCGCGAACTAGGCATGACGCTGATTTCCTCTAAGACAGGATTCAGAAGTTTCGATATCTGGACCAAAAAAGCGGCAAGCATAGACGACATTCAAACGCCGGGCGCCGGAGTGATTTATAAAAGCTATAATCCGCTTGGCCTTGAATATAAGGCGCATTTTGGGGCGGGTTTGATTTTGGACCTGCAAGTGGATTATCCGGGAAAAAATGTCGCCGTGACGTTTATGGAAAACGGCCAAAAGAAGATTGGCCGGAATATAAAAGAACGTCTTGACCATGAAAAAGTGTTCGTTGTCACCCCTGAAAATTCAGGTTCAGGAAAACATGAAATGTATATTTATTTGGATCAGGTCAATGCCAAAGTCAGAAGAGCCCTGGAAGATTTGAGCGGCACAATGGCCGGTGGAATTTTTAAAACCGGATTCGTCGATGCTGAACGCAAAATTTTCACGGCTGAATCCGCTGATATGAAACTTGTGATTGCAGAGTTTGATGAGGCGATCATGCGCGGGCCGGAACTGGAAAGACTGCGTTTGAGATATCCCAATACGCGCGATGGGTTCCTAGCTTATCTTGAAAATTATCTGGAAGAAAGTGAAGAAACAATATCCCTGACCTCTTTGGGGGAATGGGCGTTTGGTTTTGAAATTCAGTATAACGAACTTGAGCCGGAAAAACCTGTTCGCCTTTCAGACCGCACGCTGGGGGCTGTTGTTCGTTATTTTCTGGAAACCGAGAATATGTACCCGTCACTGCGACCCAGGCCGAATGACATTGAACGGGCGGTTCAAACCATCCGCCGCGGTTATGAGAAGGAAAGACGGCGTTTGCAGGGCGCGCAGGATAAGACAGCGCGCAGTGAAGTGCGGGATTCAGCAGGGAGGAATGATCAACGTGTCAGCGATGGCGGTGCTTCTTCCGCTCGTCCTGAATTTGGCCCCACCAATCCAACAGTACAAATGCGCCGATTACGGAACCAAAAATGGCCAACGCGAGAATACTCTGGGCTTGCCCTATATCACTCATGGGATTTTTCCTTTGCTATAAAGCCTGATCGCACAAATGTAGGCAACAATACTAATAATACTTCCGGCGATGAAAAAGTGCAACTTAAAGCCCCCGGGATTGAGCAGGTTTCCTCCGACCAACGTTCCCAGGCAGATCGTCATAAAATTCAGCAGGGCTTTTTCGGTAACTTCCCTTTGTTTTTGATTGAATCGAAACATGCGAAAAAGGATACACGGGAAATTAATAATAATCAAGAAAAAAATGATGAAAAAGAAAACATCAAAAATGCCTCGATACCATCGGCTTTTGGCATCAATGAAACTGAAACGATGGTTCGCGATTTGGAATTCGCGCGGGATGCGGGTTTTCTCGAGATACGGCCTATGCCGCTTGATGCTTCACTTAAACAGCGCGTCATGAATGTGCTGAAGACGGAACTTGCTCCGGCTGATTTTGCCAAAGCGGAAACACTGCTTAAAAACGCGAGGATTGTTTCTGCGCCCGTGAAAAAACCGGGAGACAATTTATTCCTGACACTGGATGCGGAGGCGATTCTTGCGAAAGAAATGTTTTTTGGTGACGGTAAGCAAGCCGTGCCTTTCTTGATTCGTGAAGCAGATGGAGAAAAAGAGTTGTGGGTGAGAGAAGCGCTTTGGGAAGCGGTGAGAAATTTATTTAAGGTGGAAGGTGGAAGGTCGAGGGTGGAAGGAAAAGCAGAGCAAAAAGAAATGATAACGGCGCAGTTTATGGCAGGTCTCATAAAGACTGCAGTACTGCCTAGTATTTCTCCTTCCACCTTCCACCTTCCACCTTCTACCTCGATGAAGGACTTCATCCGCCCGCTGCAAGACAGCCTCCGCTATCAAGTTCCGTTTATGCGTCAAGTTTCTCCTGCAATTCACCGGACGGCTCACGTGGTCATGACCGCGCAGGCCGTGCGTAGAAATCTTGGGGCCGCACGCACGCTGGCTTTCTTGACGTCGATCGGCCACAAAGTATTTATTCTCGCAGATCCTTCTATAGCCGATGGGGCTAAACGCGAAGAATTTTTTGTCCGCTATGGCCTGAGCGCGCTTGTCCATGCAAAGGCCGTAGCTTTGATCAGCCCGGATCAGCCTTTGATGGGAACCATTAGCCGCTTATCTGGCCAGAAGACCGCAGCGCGGGATGTTATTGTGGTCAGGATGGATTCGGAGGACGGCGGGAAAGCGCTTGAAGGAATCCCGACGCTGACGCTGGCGGCCGATTTATTAGGCACGCAAGCGTCCAAACGTGCCGATTATCCCGTGGCCCTGCTGGGCGCGCGTCTTTTGCTCGAGCCGGAAGAAGTGCGCAAACAGTATGATGGACGCTATCTTGTGCGGCAATCGCCTGGCCATTGGTTGATGAGCGAAACCCCTCAAGGCGATTCGCTGTCGGAAGAACTCGCCGGCCAAATCACCGGCTATCAAGCCCTTGCCCAAGCCGCTTAAAAAATCTTCCCCCACCTAGCCTCCCCCGGAGAGCACGGGGGAGGAAATAGTAGAACTTCTTTTATTTCTCCCCCCGTGCTTTTCGGGGGGAGATTAAGAGGGGGGGGGACACGCACACGGCGTTAGTGTTTATTTTTCACGGAAGCTAGCAACGGATGGGGCATTGAGAAATTCGAGGATAGATTTTTTGTATTTTCCTCCCCCGTGCTTTCCGGGGGAGGATTAAGGTGGGGGAGTGATGAAACCAAGGCCGATGACCAAACTTTGCAGGAAACTCCGGAATTCTCAAACGGATACGGAAAAATATTTATGGTCTTTTCTGAGAAAATCCAATCTCGGAGTTAAATTCCGACGGCAATTTGTAATTGGAACATACATTGTAGATTTTTGTTCGCTGGAAAAAAAACTGGTAATTGAGTTGGATGGCGGTCAACACCAGCAGGCAAAAGAACTTGACCGTACAAGAGATCAGTTTCTTGCCCAGAGGGGCTATCGGGTCCTTCGTTTCTGGAACAACGATATTCTTGAAAATACAGACTCTGTTTTGACAGCGATTCACAGGGCGATTTCCCCCACCTAGCCTCCCCCGGAAAGCACGGGGGAGGGAATAATACGATTTGAATTTTATCTCTCCCCTGCCTTTTCGGGCAGTGAGTTTCAGGAGTAGTTTTTGTATTTTCCTCCCCCGTGTTCTCCGGGGAGGATGCTGGTTTTATTTCCTCCCCCGTGTTCTCCGGGGAGGATGTTGGTTCTATTTCCTCCCCCCGTGTTCTCCGGGGAGGATGTTGGTTCTATTTCCTCCCCCGTGTTCTCCGGGGAGGATGTTGGTTCTATTTCCTCCCCCGTGTTCTCCGGGGGAGGATGTTGGTTCTATTTCCTCCCCCCGTGTTCTCCGGGGAGGATGTTGGTTCTATTTCCTCCCCCGTGTTCTCCGGGGAGGATGTTGGTTTTGTTTCCTCCCCCGTGTTCTCCGGGGGAGGATTAAGGTGGGGGAGATGTTACGCCGAAATAATAAGTCATGCCCATCATGCGAAATCCCATCGTTTTCTGTCTTGCAGCGGTGCTGCTCTTAAACGGCTGCGCGCGCCTTTCCTCCAAAAGTTTTTCCAAACGCATTACACAAACCCAGGATGATTGGAGGACCAGCGGTTTTCGCATGCAGGGCCCGGCGCCAGTCATGGCGGGTGAGCAGGGCAGAGTCCAAGCCATCATGAACCAGTTGACCGAAGTCTCGCCGCTTCGCGGGTATTTAATCCCAGTCATGCTGACTTCGAACTCCGCCATCAATGCCGGAACGGATGGGAAAATGGTTTATGTGAATGCGGGCCTGCTCAACGCAGTGCGTGGCGACGACCAACTGGTAGCTGCCGTGCTGGCGCATGAACTCGGGCATGTGATCGGGCATCATGCGCCGCGCGGCCGTGGCCAGGATCTTTTTTGGAACGCCGCCTCACCGGCCGCAAGCGTTCATTGGATCGCAAGTTTAAGCGCGCTTGCCTTGCGCGAAGCCTCCAAAATGACCGAACGCGCACACAACCGCTATGAAGAAAAAGAAGCCGATGCGATAGCCGCCCTGCTGTGTGCCAAAGCAGGCTACAATCCGCACGCCCTTTCCGCCTTCCTTGACGCAGCCCACTGCGGAGCAGCCTGCGCCTGGAAACCCACAGCCCTTCCGATTACCAATTACGCCAGCCCTTCGGGGGCCATTCAGGGCCTCTCGCTTTTTTTACTGCGCTCAAGTCCCTTCTATAAAACGCATCCATCCAGTCCTGACCGCCAGAAAGCCATTCAAGCAATGGCACTTATGGCCGAAGGCAAACAAACGCTTGCACAACTCAAAAAAGAAGACGCCTCCCTGGCCGCTATCTACCAGGCTTTTGAGGCCCGCCGTCCCCGGTAAGTAAGAGCCTAACGCCGCGTGCGAGTTCCCCCCCTCTTAATCTCCCCCGGAGAACACGGGGGAGAAATAAAAGAGGTTCTACTATTTCCTCCCCCATGTTTTGGGGGAAGCGGTTTGCTCTGTTTCCTCCCCGTGCTTTTGGGGGAAGAGGTTCGCGCTATTTCCTCCCCCGTGCTTTTCGGGGGAGCGGTTCGCGCTGTTTCCTCCCCGTGCTTTTGGGGGAAGAGGTTCGCTCTGTTTCC
>JAHFHF010000043.1 GCA_023247055.1 Candidatus Omnitrophota bacterium | reverse complement strand
AGCGGCGGGTTGTTTGGACTCAAACAACGGCAGGAAAAGGCGTGCGGCAATTTCGGTCTTTTCTTTCAGCCCTTCTTCGGCCTGATGCTGCAAAACAGCCGCGGCGTGCTGATAAATAAAAAAATTGGCGGCTGCAAAAATAGCCAGAAAAACAGCCACAAACGCAGCCGTCCATTTTTGGCTGAAACTGGCGGGTTTAGCGGTCATGGACAGGATAATATCAGTTTTCGGGGTCGAAGCGGTAGCCCACGTTTTTGATCGTCACAAGCCGTTCCGCCTCGTTTTTGAGTTTCTTACGCAGCTGGCCGACATGCATATCGACCGTGCGGGTTTCGATATGCAGAGATTGGTCATACCCCCAGACACGTTCCAGAAGATGTTCGCGTGAAAGCACGCGTCCGCGCGCTTCAAGCAAGGCTTTTAAAAGATCGTATTCCTTTGAGGTCAATTCCACGGCTTTGCCCTTGAGCGTCACAATGTGACGCGCATCATCAACTTCCAGGTCCCCGGATGACAGTTTTGCTTCGGGCAGGTGCTCACGTCCGCGGCGCAGCACTGCTTTAATGCGGGCCAAAAGTTCGCGTGGGCTGAAAGGCTTGGTGATGTAGTCGTCGGCGCCGATCTCAAGGCCCAGGACCTTGTCGATTTCTTCACTTTTAGCCGTCACCATGATGACGGGAATGGCCGAAGTTTTAGGATTTTGCTTGAGCGCTTTACAGACCGAAATACCGTCCATGCCGGGCAGCATCAGATCGAGCAACACCAGATCCGGCGGGTCCTTTTGGATGCGTCTTAAGCCCGCATCGCCTGAGGTTTCTTCCGCAACAAGATAACCGTCATCCTGCAGATTGTATTTGATGAGTTCGCGGATATTTTTTTCGTCTTCAATGACGAGAATGGTGGTTTTTGCCATGGCGAAAGCATAGCGGAATCAGAGGCAGGAAGCAAAGGCGAAATCGGATTTTTTGCGGCGGCTTTACATGGAATTTACTTTAAGCTAAGCAATGAGTGATGAGCAACTAGCAATGAGTAATGAGTGCGAGGCGCAAGTATCCGTGAGATTGCTGATCCCGGCCTGTCCGGAGATGCCACAAAATCTAAAAAGCGCCAAATTTAAGGTTATACTTTTTTGTTCTTTTCCTACAGTTTTTCTCATTGCTCATCCCTCGTTGCTCATTGCTTACTACTCATTGCTCGTTGCTCATGGCTCATTGCTCATCATTCAGTGCTTTTTTCTTAGCTTCCGCAATTCCTTCTGAATCGAGGAACTCTGGAAGGAGAATTTGGCCTTGGCTAGGAATTCGGGAAAGGCGTATTGCTCGGCAAAGATCAAAGGCTCAAGCTGCGTCACGATGTAGGCGCGCTCGGCCTTGTCCGTTTCATTTTTACCCGCATTAATCAGTTTGGCCGCCGCGCCCCGCCAGAAATTCTTTCTCCAGTTTTCAAGAAATACTTTCTCGTTAAAGGCGCCCTCATGCTCGAAATTTTTTGATGTGCTGTACTTGTCGCGCATCATGTAGTAAAGGTCGAGCCGGAAATTCGTACGGAATTTACCGTCTAAAAACTGGAGGGTCTTGGCGTGATAAGTGACCTCCGCAATGCGGTAGCGCTCTACCCCGTTTTGCGCAAGGGCGGTCAGCGTAAAATGAATACGCCGGGTGTATTGGGGCGAGACGGCGGCCGGTTTATCGCGGCCCTCTTCCACCAAAACAAAATTCGTGTCCTCTTCGATCTTTTCATTTTCTTTGGCGATATTTACAAATTTCCCACGCACAGCTTCTTCCAGTTCTTTAACTCGCGCGATCTCTTGCGTTTCAAACTGTTCTTTGCGGTCTGCCAGAATTTTTGTGCGGCGAACCGTTTCCTGATCTTGTTTTGCCAACGCGGCCGGAAGGTCCGCCGTGACCTTCTGAATGTGTTTAGAGGCAAATTTTACGAGAACTTCGTCAAATTGACCGGCAAGGTTTTCATCCACAGGCCAATACTGGTTGCGCACAAGATCCACAAAATCATTGCGCAATTGACCGAGTGTATTGGCTTCTTCCGTCAGCGCCCCGGCCGAAGCCAGTTCAAGCCGCCGCTCAACGCGTTTGACCGTCCCGCTGGGCAAACGCAGGCTCATGATGACATCGACGGGATAATATCCGGCGGCTTCACGGGGTAAAACGGACAATTCCGATTCCCAAACACCCAGTTCACGTTTGAAAACTTCCGGCGTATCCGGCGTTTTTTCAAGCGCCCAAACTTCCTTGGCCGTATGCACGCGCACAGTGACATTCTTTTTGGCGTCTCCTTCGGCACCGGCAAGCGGAAGGATTTCCGTATCGCGAATCGCTTGTTTTTCCTGAATTTCAATCCGGAAAGCACCGGGTTCTGCTGCATGGCCAAGCTTGGTGCCTGGCACCAAAGCGGAAATTAAAAATGCGCTGATCCAAATTATTTTTTTCATGATATTTGTTTTTCCCTCGTCCTTGATCTAACTCAGCCCGTAGTGGCAATTCATGAATTGCCACTACGGGCAAAAACCATACTAACAGTTCACCCGGCCGTGCGCAAAAGCAAAAAGCCCTCTTCCCGTGAGGGAAAAGGGCTTTTTGAAGTGCACAACGAAAAGTGTTTTATTACTTGGAGACAGCCGCAGCAGCCTGAATTTCGGTCTGAACGCGCTGCTCAGCTCCCCCATTGATAAACTGCTGGGTCATTTGGTAAGCCTCGTCATCCGTAAACTGCTTCGGCGGATGCTTTTTGAAATAGGCCGAAGGGCCGTAGAGAATGCCGCCCACGCCACGCTCAAGCGCCAGCTTACAGCAGCGAATCGAGTCAATGGCCACGCCCGCGGAATTCGGCGAATCTTCCACCGAAAGACGCAGTTCAATGTTCATGGGAATATCGCCAAACATGCGGCCTTCCATGCGCAGGAAACAAACTTTATTGTCCTTCTGCCAGGGAACATAGTCACTGGGACCGATATGAATGTTTTCTTTATCCAGCGGAGCACCGACAACCGACTGCACAGCCTGCGTCTTGGAGATTTTTTTGGAATGCAGGCGGTGCCGGTTGAGCATGTTGAGGAAATCCGTGTTGCCGCCCGTATTGATCTGGTAAGTGCGGTCGAGTTTCACGCCGCGCTTGTTGAAGATGTCCGCAAGTACGCGGTGCGTAATCGTGGCGCCAAGCTGGGCTTTGATGTCATCGCCGATGATCGGCAGGTTCTTGGCCTTGAAGCGGGCCGCCCACACCGGGTTGCTGGCGATAAACACCGGAATACAATTGACAAAGCCGAGTCCCGCGGCCAGAGCGCATTCGGCATAAAACTTAGTCGCCTCTTCGCTGCCGACCGGCAGATAGTTCATCATGACTTCGGCGCCGGACTTCTTGAGGACATTGACGACATCATCGATTTCAGGTTCAGGCAAGCTGGCCGGTGCGAAGGTGTATTTGGCTTCGTAATCCTTCATGTGCTCGGAAACGCCGTCCAAGGTTTTACCCATCTGGACTTTGACGCCGCTAAGCGGAAGGTTCGCGCAGAAGACCGCGGTATTATTGGGCAGCGCAAAAACAGCTTCATTGACGTCTTTGCCGACTTTACGCTCATCAATGTCGAACGCCGCTACGACCTCGATGTCATAAGGGCGGTAGCCGCCGATTTCCCAATTCATCAGGCCGATCGCTTCTCCCGGCGACTTATCACGGTAGTAATAAAGCCCCTGAATGAGCGAACTGGCGCAGTTGCCAACACCCACAATTGCAATTTTAATCTTCTTCATGGAAATAAAATCCTCCCAATCCAAAATTTTGAATTACCGCTTACAGCGGCTTTACAAGCAGATCATAACTCCGAGGTACAGCTGCGGATAGAGGCGGTATATTAACACCGTCCTCCCTTGCGCGTCAACACACATCCCAGCATTCCAGATCCCCCTCACTACGAAACCTCTATTGAATTTGGATTGCCGGTTAAAAAAATGGCAACCCCTTTGTTCAATAGGAGTTAAGGTATGCTGATTCCCACGGTATGCCGCAGGTTATGCAGAGGCCGCTAATGCCTTCATGGCGCTCAGGAGGCGGCCCAAGGAAGCCAAATCTGCCCCTGAGACCTGCACAAAAATGCCTTCTTTAGACAGCACCAGCCCACTTTGCTCGGGGCCCTCCAGAAGAAGTTTTACGGCTTGGAGCAGCGATGCTCCATAGTAGCCCTGCTTGAGGCGCAGCGCCAGCAAACGGCCATCGCGTAACCGGTTGGCCTGAATTTCCTGTTCATAAGAAGAACGCTTTTGAGAAGTCGCCGAAACCGCCCAATCCAGCCAGACCGTTTTGGCGCTGCGGGGAATCAAGTGGCGGATAAAGCGGTTACTTTCGGATACAACAGAGAGCCGGCTTTGAATCTGAGCGGCATGCTCCGGCTTTTTTTTCTGCAAATAATCTTTGAGGCGGTCTGCAAGCAAATCAGCGTGACTGGCATCATCGGCTATAAAGACAACACGGCCGGCCTTAGCTTTGTTTTGATCGATCATCCATGCCGCGGTTTCAAAAAGTTCGTCTACGGCTCCGTCCGGTAATGAAGACCGCAGCCGGACTAACGGGACTAAAATTTCTTTGAAATGCCGGATTGTCTCGAGGCTAAGTTCTGCCTGACGCGCGATCTGCAGACTCCAATCTGCGTCCTGAGCAAAAGCCAGCGGAACAAACTTTAATTGTTCGGCTCCCAGACGCCGGGCTACTTTTTCTGAAAAAACCCAGCCGCTATCGCGCGCGGTTTTCCATACCGCCTCGGAAAGCGCCCCATTTAAAAACCCGGCACGGACTTCGGAACGAAAAATGCCCGCCAGATCGGCCTCGTAAAAAGCGTGGTCAAGCCGCCGGATGAATTTAAGAGACTGTTCCAGCCTTTTCTCAAAAAGCGTCCGTGCTGGAACCGTTGTCGTGTTTTTTTCCTGCGGCGTCGTGATAATTTTTTGCAAAACGGCCGAGGCCAGCGCGGTCGCCCTGTCGCCATAATCATCCGGAGCGATCGGGGTTTCTTTGGCTCGCAACTGAAGGGTTTGACGGATAGCCTGACGCAGGAGAAAAATGTTCTTCTTCGGTAATTGCCTGACTTCCGGGTGCTCTTTTCCTTCGGCTCCATAAAAAACCTGGGCCAAGGCTAAAAGGGCTTGGTGGGCTTCGTCTTTGACTTCCAGAGATGTCGAGCGGTTCTCCCAGACGTCATGCCGCATAATTTTCGGGCGGTCGAATTTATCATCATCCCACTCCCTGCCTAATACAAGCGCCGCAATCTGCGATTGCCATAGAATAACCTGAGCCTTGGTCTCAGACGGCAGCGTATAAAGCGCAGCCCGTCCGCGCTTCGCAAATAAATTTAAAAGTTCGGTTTCTTGCTGAAGCAGCAATTCCTCCAGCGGTTCTTTTGCAGCGGACTGAGCATCCACGACTGCCGGGGATTTAGCTAAGTCAAACCGGAATGGTTCAACCGAGTCAAAATTCTGGTCAGGAAGCGCTGCGGCATCAAAGTTGTCCGCCACCGACAAAACCTGTGCCTCCGTCATGGGCTGTTTGTACGCCATCACCAGTTCAATCACCCGGACCAGCCGGGTTCGATAAATCAGTTTTAATGTTGTCGTTCCTGCGGACAAATGCTGCCGTTCCTGACCGGTCAGCGGAATTTCAATCACCTGACGGACAGCCTGCAGACTGCGCTGCAGGCTTTGTGCAACAAGCGCATCCTGTTGAAACTCCTGTGGAGCCGCCCCGTCTGATTTTTTAAGATTGAAATAGAATCTCCTCTGCAGTAAAAGCAGCCCCTCCATACTCAAATGGAGGACTTCGGGATGCTCCCGGCTATAGGCGCCATGGCGTGCGGCCAATAGTTCCGCAAGAACACCGGCAATCTCTTGCTTCAGCGCTTCCGGCGCAGCCGCGGCATCATTGTAAACCGGCTGAATCTGTGTAATGAGCGCTTTAAAAGTAGTGGTTCTCCAAAAAGTGTGCTTAAAAGCAACACCGATCATTAAAAGTTCTTCGGCCCGTTTTCGCAACTGGGCCGTATCATAAACGGTTTTATAGCGGCTCAGGGCATCATTAGGCCCCTTGCGGCTGACTAATGTTAAAAATTCCGCCAACGGGTCCTCTTTGTCGCGCAAAGCCGGCCCGGTACCATCAGGCTGAACCGGAGTTCCCTCATCGTCCGCAAGTACGACCCGTTCCACTTCGATAGAGCCCGGTATTGAAGGAATATTGAGAACTTCGAGCGCTCGCTGAAAATCTTCCTCATTCCAGCGATGCTGGGGCAGCCTTTCGACCCAGTGAAAAACGCGGTCTAACCGAATACCATATTCATTCTGCTCAATGGGCAAACGTGACTCCAGCACCGCTTGGACAAGCCGTACGGTCCATTGCGCGCTGCGAGCGCCGATTGTTTCGTCGGATTCTTCAGCCGTTTCTTGGGCCAGGGTACTCCGGACGGCTTTACGCAAACGTAAAATTTTTATAAAACCCAGTTTGGATAGTTCCGGATGGCCAGGGCCATTTCGAAAATCAAGTAAAATGCGGGCTGCGGACTCGTATTCTTTTGTTTTTGCATCTACGGGAGGAAGAACTCCGCTCACCCGCAGCCGTTGAAGGAGTTGGTCGGTATAAGTTTCGTCGTTAATGAAGTCTTTCTCAACCGCCGCCATTTGTAAAACCATTCTTTCTAACTCAGGCAGGGCCGTGGATTCTGTTTCAGATCCTGTTTCGGCCGCAGCCTCGCTTTGAAACAACGCCTCAAGCGGGGCGGCATCCTGCGGGGTCACAGGCCGGTCTAAGCCGTCGACCCATGCTTTGGCCGCGACTAACCGGTCCGCATAACGGACGGCAGCAGTCCGCGGATCTTTCAAAGGTGTTTCGACCAAACGCATGAGTAAGGTAAGAGCCGAGGCCGTGGCTTGCTGGCCTACGGTGTTTTTATCGAATTCTTCCGCATGGCGTGTGATCGAATCCCGGACAGCCTGCCGGAAAAGTAAAAGATCAAGCACGGGCAGATTGCGCACCTGAGGATGGATTACGCTGTAGGGGCCATTGCGAAATATGGCGATGGATCGCAGTGTCTGCCAGGCTTCCTCGGCCATTTTATCCGTGGTCGTACGGAAGGCCCTCCACTGGCTCTCCAAAGTCTTAAAATCATTAAGCGGCTCTCTGCGCCGGGTGCCTCTGTGAATGGCCGCCGCTTGAAACAAAACCAAACGGATTTGCTGATCGATTTCCGGACTTGTTTCAAAAAACGCAGGGTCTGCAGCCGCAGACGGGTCAAAAGTTTTTGTTTTCAAAAATTTCCTTGCCGCAAAATCCAGAGGTTCGAGCGCTTCGCCCGTGGCAGGAACAAAGGGTGCTTCCTTAGTGTCATCCTGAGCGTAGCGAAGGGCCTCAGTTCCGCGAGATTCTTCGTCCGCCGTTAAAACTTTCAGAGGACTCAGAATGACAGAGGACGGAAGTTCTGCGCCGGCGGCCAGCAAGTCCAAATCTTCTGGCACTAACACCCGTTCAAGGTTGTCAATTTTTTGACGCGCCGCATTCAACCGCGCTTCCAGATCTGCCGCCCCGGCACCTTCCACCGCTGCCACGATCTTCCGGACCAATTGAACTAGCCAGGCGTTGGTCCGTTCACCTTGGGCAACTTGATTCATCTCCGGCCTAATCAGGCTTACCGAGTCACGGATGGCTTGGCGCAAAAGCATCAACGTTTTGATAGGAATGGTTCGTACACTGGGATGATCCAGACTGTAAGGTCCGTTGCGTAAAAGCGCAAGTATTTCCATCGTATCATTAGCTTCATGAGCCATCCAGTTCGGAGTAATGCTGCTGTCAAGAAAAGCACCCGAAAGCAGGCCTTCCTTCCTGAATTCTCGGCTGCTCGCTTGCACACCGCGCATCAAGGCTGCGATTTGAAATAGGATTTTCTGCAGTTGCTGATCTACCTCCTCCGGAACATTGGCAATCGCCACTATTTTTGATAGACGCGTTCCTCCTTCCTTGAGAAGAACCCGGACAATATAGTCAAATGGTTCTTGGGGCGCCGAAAGCTCATCAGCCCGTAACATCACCTCTGGAGACAAAACCCCGCTCTTGACCAAAGCGGGTTTTAAAGGAACAGCTTCCTGGCCTACTCGCCGCACAAGCTGTTCTGCAAGGCTCTGGACCAGGAAATTCGACGGAATGTTTGGCGGCGAGAAAACCGGAGCCGTGTCTATAGCCGTTAATTCATTCCTTTCAACCGCAAATTGGGGATGGGTACCTGAAGCAGAATGGTCTGTTTCGTCACCGGAATCCGCAATGACCGAGGTTGAGCTTAAAGCAGCGCCATTGGCATTCTCGTCACTCAAAACCGGAGATGAATCTCTCGCAGCGGCTGAAGAGAGTTCCTGCGGAATTTCTGCCGGAATATCTTCCGAAAGCAGCACTACTTTCAAAGGCTGAAGAATGATCGGGTTTGGCTTGTGGGTACGCAGGTCTTCCAAGTCCCAGGTAAGCTGGCGCCAGACTCCGTTATCCCGCTCGAAAACGGGTAGTAATGTTTTGGTGAAATAAGCCAGCCGTTTGGCGGTGGAACTCAAGCCAAGTTCCTGATCAAAAAGAGGCTCTGTGACTTTGCCATGTTTGGAATAAAGACTGCGATAGGCATTCACATCCCGCAAAAGAGTAAATAGGGTTTTCTGGTAACTGCGTTTACGTACGGTTAGTTCAGGGGGTTTGGCTTTGCGCACAAAATCATCTTTCACTAACTCGAAATAAGAAAGCCCCTGGGCCCAAAGCGAGTCTCTGAAAATATCCAGCCGTCTTTGGGCTTGCGCCACAGCGCCGGCCATTCCGATTTTTTCGGCAAAAACGCTGGCGGTCAATCCCCGTCCCTCGAGCAGCATACTGCGCAAGCCGCGGATATAAAGCCGGTAATCTTCAACGCGGCCCGGAATGTCTTCAGGATTAAGTTCATGGTGATGCGCCGCTAGGGTTACGGCCAATTCTTCAAGCGCCGCCGCAAAGGCAATACCGAATTCATCAGAAAAAGTTGGAAGTTGGAAGTTCGAAGTTGGAAGACCTGAGCCTGCTTCTCCCCTGTCTTCACTTCCAACTTCCAACTTCCAACTTCTAACTTCTCTTAATGTTGGACTTCCAACTTCTTCTTCCGGCTTCCAACTTCCAATTTTTTCTAGTATTTCAGTGTCTTTGATTTGCAGGGGAAATTCTTCCAACGGATGGAGCAGGGCTTCATTTTGCAGCCGTTCAATCAACTCCGCCTGTTCCAAGCCGAAGACGGGCAAAGAGGCATTTTCAAGATCAAAGTGCAGAAAAGGAATGATGAGCGCCGCTTCAGCCAAAAAAGTGTCCCGCTGCGCTTGCGCGATTTCAAGCCGGTCCAGTAATTCCGTCTGACGGCTTTCCCACGGGGAGCTTGGGCTGAGCAAGCCGGCGAAAATAAGCAATTGCCGGTCCTGTGAGATTTGCCGGCGTTTGAGCGACTCCGTACGTTTGGTTTCGATGCCGCGGCGTTTACTCGCAAGCCGGGGCAGGCTCCAGCGCGCCGCCATTTGAACGGCGCGGTCCCCATTGGCCGCGGCAAGCAATGCGCGCATTTGTCTGTCGGTCTGCTCGAGTAACTGCAAGGCCATGTCATACTGTTCTTCGGTTTCAAGTCGCGAAATACGTGCCGCATCAGCAGCAATAGCCTCGAAGGAGCGAACTTCAGAACGGGCCTTCAACGGTGCTTTTTCTTCCGGTGTCAGAACAAAAATGATCAGCGTGGATTTTTCCGGAGTCTTAGGCATGGCTTCCATCCGGGTCAGGCCAAATTGAAACTTCCAACTTTCAGGCTCCGGCATTCGAGCCACCAGGGCCGGCTTAACCGGATAGATCCGGGGCTTGACATAATTTTCATAAACGATACCCAGGATGTCCGAAAGCATCGCTTTTTCGGAAACAGCAAGTTCGGGAGCGTCTGAAAAATCAAAAACGGTAACGGTTCGATCTTCAAAATCATCCAAAAAAACCACAGCCACTTGTTGAAAAGGTTCACGCTGACGCAGGGTTTCCGCATGGGTTTTGGCCTCTTCCCAGTTCGAAAAAGGCCGGCTGAATCCTGGAATCGATTCCACTTTGAGTTTGCCGCGCATTTCACTGCGTCGTAAGTAACGGTATAGCTTTTTATATTCGGCGGCAGAAACCATCTTCTGTTCGAATTCGGGACGTTTGCTATCGCTATAATGAATCACCACGGGAATCAGAGAGGCTTGAGTGAGCCGGCTCACGACACGCTTGAGATCCCTGATCTCATCCGTTCTTGATTCACGGACCAGATGCCCCATGAGCTCGGTAAAAACACGCATGACCTCGCTTTTAGGCGGCGCTCTCCAAATCTTAGGAGCTTTGTCATTCAAGCCAAAACCAAACCGCTCGTATAAATCTTCGGCTTCCACATAGGCAATTGGCCGGACGGTTCCCTGCCCCTGTTTTTGAGCAAGCATGATGGGCGCTTCCAAGTCCGCATCCGCAAAGGCCTGATTGATGGCCTCGGAAATTTCCTGGATAGCCTCAACGCTCAACGGCAAATGATCTTCCTTACGCAGGGCTTCGCGGATCTGTTCGGCCTCGACCGCCTGTTTTCCCCCGTTTGAAAGGCCGCGAAAAGCGCGCAGAACCTGCCATTCCGTTTGACCAAGATCGAAATTCCAGAAAAGCCGCATTTCAACTTCCTGATGCACAAGCGTCATGCCTTCCTCAGCATGCCGGTCTTCTCTCGAAGCCCAGCGAGCCGCAATTTTACTGAGAAATTCCGTGTAGTCTCTGACAGGATAAGGAAGCTGGCCCTTATAGATCTCAAGCAGTTCATTATCTTCTTCCTCAGGGAAACCGCGCAAATAGTTCATTTCCGCGGTCTTAAACTCCGGGCTGCCTAAAAAGCGGTTGAGCCGGTCCAAAGAGCCTATGGCTTCAGACGCATGGGAAGCCAGCGGCAGCTTGGCCGCACCAAGCCGCGTTTTTAGTTCAGCCAAATCAGGAGTTTGGTCCAAATCTTCCTCGGCACGGACAAACACCCAATAAACTTTCAGATCCACATCCAGCAAACCGGCGGATTGCAAGGCCAGCCGGAATAATTTTGGGTTTCCAGAAAAAAAACTTTCGAGCATTTCCACGGCATAGGCCTCAGGATCCGCGGCTACGCTATCTTCCAGAACCCAGTCACGGTCCAGCAATAGGGCTTCGAGCGTTTGAACGGCAGCGGCCACTTCATCAGTAGAATAATCACGCTTTTCAAATTCGGCGATTTTCTCCCTGCGCTGCTGGTCTTTTGCAGCCTGCTGGCGCCTGGTTTCAGCTTGCTCCATGATTCCCAGCACTTCGATTTCTAGATTGGCAAAAACCGGCTTCACATCCGGATTCAAACGGTAAATTTGCGCAAGGCTTTCACCGGCCTCAGCCGAAGTTAAAAACTGGACCAGCCGGTCCTGGTCAAAAGCAGCCAAGCCTTGGCCTTGGCCTTTTATCATCTGCACCAGCTGGTCCAGATTGAATTCGCCGGGACCAGGATCGGCCTGATACTGGCGGTAGGCGTGCAACATGAGTGCTGCAACGGCGTCAACGAGCTGGCCGGCGACAGGAAACGGCGCATGCCCCAAAGACTGGAACTGCTTATCGAGACGGCTTTTGTATACTTCAAAGTTTCTGTCGATATCGGTACGCATCCGGGGATCTACATTCATCCTTTCAAGTTCGTACCTTATCTGTCCACGGTCCGGTGGAATCATGCCGTGCGCTTCGATGAGTCGATAGTAAGCCGCGGCGAGATACTGCAGAGGCCCCGCCAGTGTTTTCAAAATTTGTTCTGCCTGCTCGCGGCTGGCTAATTTAGGCGCGCCTTCCATGATCATAGGTTCGCTTAGCAGCGTATTCAAATGTCTCATGCGCGGCGTGACGGCCGCGCCCTGTTTCATCACATTAAATTCCGGAAAAAACTCAGGCAGGGTCTGGGTCAGCGTCTGGAAGTTAATGGCAGCGCCCCGGCGCTTGAGCGTCATATAGGTTTGGCGCAGGGCGAAACTGAATTCGTCAATCTGGTTTTCATTCGCCAGCAGGGTGACGAAATCGGTTTTAGGATCGGTCAAATCCGCTCTGGCCCGCAGCAAATTTGCTTCACCTACAGAGGCCGAAATGGATTCTTTCATGGCCTTGAAAAATTCAGGCCATGCGGCATAACCGGCCGTACTGAGGTCAAAAAAAGAGGCAATAGCGGATGAGACACGGCTGCGGATTTCCGCTACGGGCAAGAGTTCTTTTTCAGCAACGAGCGGGCTGTGAAAACTGACAAGACCGCCTTCACTGGCCGCATAGCCGGCTTCCTGCAAAAAACGCGCGAGGTCATAGCGCTCTTCCCCGCTCCCAGCCAGCCATTTCTCCAATGCGTAAAGCTTTTCAAACCCCTCAACTTTAGGACGGGCGAGCAGCACTTCCGCGCTTGTCTTCTGATCTTTAAAGGCTTCCTGCATTTGGGCACGCGCGCCCGCAAGCTGCCGGCGCATCGCGCGCACCGCTTTCAGCAGCTGTAAAATCAGTGTGTCCGCACCCGTTTGCTGAGTAAGAATCTCGCGGCGGAAATCTTCTGGTTTGTCCACCAGCATGCGCAGCCATTGTTTATCACTGGCGCTGATCACCGTCTGCAGGGCTGCTGCATCAACGAGCGTCAGAAGCTGCTCGGTTTCAGCAACCGGCGTTTTCCAATCCGATTCCATTAAAAATTTTTCGAGAGTTTGCGTCAAGGGAACGACCCGTTGAAAATCCGCTCTCCCTTCCAAGGCTTCGGAAACCCTTGCAGGAGTGGTGCGCCGGGCGCCGGCCACATCCTGCGCAAGCATTTGAGACTGATGGATGTCCCCTCCGGCAGTGCTAAACTCGCTGGCCCGCGCCAGCATGCCCGCCTGCTCCAAAGTCAGGACTCCTTGCCGCCAAAGGGTCCGCAGCACAATCCAGGCTGGACTCAAGGGTTTAAGCGACCGCTGCACTTCGCGCGAGAACTCGGGGTCATCTCCGGCAGGCTGGTCCCGCAGCGGCGTCGGAACCAATGTTTCCATCACATTCAGCATTTGATCGAGCGGCGCTAAAAGATAGTCTTTGATCCGGCGGCCGGATTCACGCAGATAAATGTCATCACTGGGCAAGCTTTGTTTTAATTCGCGGGCCCGCGCTTGCAAAAAATAGCGTGATGCAAAAATAAAATTCTCGATGCGATCGAGCCGTTCCTCAGCCCGCGGCTTCTGGGCCGGGTCTCCATATACGGCTAACATCTTCTGGCGGCGGACATATTTTAACAGCGCGGAAAAAAAGCGCTCGACGCGGACTTTGGATGTATTTTCGTCGCTGACTGTTCGCAGAAACTCGATGACCTCTTTTCCCGAGCCCGATTCAAAAGCGGGGTTATCGACGAAATAAAAATCATGTGAAAATAACCCGTTGATTTGATAGAGAAAGGTCATGATCGGGTTAAGGTTTTCAAGTCTTTCGAGTTTCGCGCCTTTAGGCTGGCCGCCGGCCGGCACTGCCGGAATTAATTTCAAAAGACCGTCCCAGTCTTCAATCTCAGACAGGTCTTCGGAATCAAATTTCTGAAAAGCCCTCCAAACCGGTTCGAATTTTTTAATTTCGTTATACGCGGCAATCCATTGAGCGCGCTCATTTTTTTCATAAGCGCCTGGGTCCACACCCCCCGGGTTTTCCTGCACGATAAAAAAATCGGTAATCACATCCCGCAAAGGGTCCGCCGGCCCGAAAAAAGCATAGAAAAAACGCCAGGGCGCGCGCGGATCGTCACGCAGCCGGCCAAAATATTTCATCACGACCGCAAAATCAGATCCGTCATGGGCCGTTCCGCTGATGGCGACGGAACGTACACCCGAAATCTTCACCTGCGGTGCCAGCATAAATTTCTCGGCAATGATCGTATAATCCGTCTCTTCCAATTTTGCTTCCGTGCTCTCATTGCGAATATAAAAAAAGTCTTCGTCACGCGCACCATGCTTTTTTTGGCCCTGATTGAGTTGATCTAAAATCGCCTGAACCTGCGGCATTTCCCAGGTATCCTCCCCGGTTTTGGTTAGATTGAGCAGGAAAGTCAATTGGCCGATCGCCGGCAGTTCAAGGCCTCCGTTGATATTCCGGCGTGCGTTATAATTGCGGATGGCACGGTGCGCGCGCGCGGTTTGGATCATGGCCGGCGTCACTTGATCGCGGCTGTCTTCGTCAACGAGAATAAGAATCCGAGGAAAAACGAACTGGACTTTGGCGGGGATCAGCCTGGCCAGCATTTCTAAGCGCGAAGGCTCAAATTCTTTGAGCACGGCTTCCGGAATCTGCAATTCCAGCATTTCGTTGTCTTCACGGATATCGACATAACCCAGCGGCTGAAAATCTTCAAGAATCACGCGGAACTTGGCGGGATCGGCTACCAGCAGTCCGTTGGGTTTCAGCAGACTGGCTGTATCTTCGGCCGCAGCTAAAAATCCTGCGCGGTCCGGTTCCGCAATATTAAACTCATCGAGAATGCGTTTGATCACCGGTTGAGCAGGCTCCAAAATTCCGGACAAAGGCAGTTCTTCAGGGTGCAGCAGCAGCAAGGTCAGCAGCATTTTTTTGCGGGCCCGGTCTTGGGATGAGCGCTGAAGCATTTGCTGGTTTTTCTCCCGCCAGCGCACGAGTTTGGCCTGAAGCAGTTTCAGATTCTGCTTTGCAACCATCCTGACAGACGCGGAAACCTCCGGCGACTCTCCCGTCAACGGCTGTAATGCGGCCACCAGCACATCGCCGCGCAGGATCATTTGCTCATAACGCGCCGCTAATTCCGGATCAGCCCGGCGCATCAGGGTTTCAAATCGCTGCGCATCGGTTTCAATGGCCACAAGCTCTCTGTCCAGTTGGCTCAGTTCCGCCATAGCGGCCAAAGATTCTTGAATAGAACGCATCTCGGAACGAGCTTTTGCGGCGCCGTCTGCTTTTTCGTCCATATCAAGGTCCGGTTTTTCAAAAACCATCAACAGCGTATTTTCGCGCGTCTGGGCTGACACGACCTCCGCTTTGTAAAGATGAATCTCCACAGGCTCGTTTGTTTTCAAAAAACTTTCGAGTTCAACGCCCAGATACCAACTGGTAAAAACAGTGATAAGCTGCTGAAGAAATTCAGCCGGCTTTCCGCCCAGATCCTCGATTTCGTTAATGTCCCACGAAACAAACATATGCTTTTCGAAAAACATGCTTTGGCTCATGAAGGAAAAAAAACCAAACTGACCTTCCTTCAAAAGTTGCTGAGCCTTCGCCCGCATGGCTGTCATATCTGTAAAAACGCCATAATCTTCTTTGACTTCAAACGTCCGCCCGCGAACTTCAGAGCGGGAAGAAAAAGGGGAAAAGTGAAAAGAAGAGTTAGAAGTTGGAAGTTGGAAGTTGGAAGAGGAAAAAGGGGCAGGCGGAAACAAAGCGGGACCGGCCGGCGTAATGCCTATGCTCTGGCCATGCCATAACAGCGGCTGGCCTTTAAAATTCAAAATACCTTTTTGGCCCTCAAGCCGGTAACTTAAGCCATGCCCAGAGAGTCCGCCGCGGTTGATGCGGCGCAAGGCCCCGGCCAAATCGAGTTTCTCGGCCGCGACGACACGGCCCAGAGCGCTGTTGAGCCCATAAGCTGCATAAGCGGCTTCGCCGCGGCCCAGCAAGGGCTGGATGGTCTGTGACAGGGACTGCATGCGGGAAAAGGTGCGCAGATGCGACCTTTGCGTATGCGAGTCAGGCTGGCGCAGCATGCCGCTTTGGTAACTTGCCGCGGTCTCAAGACTTCCTTCCAAGCGCGGCGTAATGACCAGATAAGAAATGCCCGCCTTTTTTAAGCGGCGCGTGATGCCGGCCGTATGATATCCCCCGGCAAACAAGACCGCTTTTTGAAGGCCGCGGGCTTCCAGGGTCTGGATACATTTTGCGACCATATGCCCATCGCGCAAAGAAGCCTGTTCATAAAAACGGCGCGCTTTTGAAAAAATGCCGTCCAACGGCCCGGCCTCCGGAGTCTTACCGGGAGCGGACAAGGCCGCCAACTCTTTTAAGAAAGCGGACGGCTGGAAATCTTTGGGTCTTTTCTTCAGGCCGGCAAACTCGCGGCTGGTCAATTCCAGCAAAAGCGTCTTGCGCAAAAGCGCCAGCCGCCGGCAAAGATCGCTAAGTTTTTTTTCCTGGGGAGTGACAGCCAAGGCATCGATGATTTTTTGAGTCAGTTTTTCAACTTCACCGAAAAGAGCCGGAACTTCCAGTTCTGAGCGCAGAATACGCGCTCCCGCCGCTTCACGGAAGTCCGGAAATTCTTCGAGGTCCAGGCCGTGGCGCGCAGCTTCACGGTAAAATTTTTCAAAAAAAGACCGGGGCCGGCGTAAAAAAACGGCGCGGCGGCCGCGGTCAAATCCGGCAAGCCGGCTTACGCCCCGGGTCAGAGCATCTTCCCAACCCATCTGCTGCATCCGCTCCTGCAAACGCAGGCCGTCACGGCGGATTTTCTCAGGATCCAGCCGCGCTTCCAATGCCGCGCTTTTATAAAAACGGACCAGCTGCGGCCATTCGGCCTGATTGGCGGCGGCCGTCAGATCCAAGCGCAATACTTTTTGGGCAAACGCAGAAAGAACGCGGAACCGGCCGGCATCCGGCACTTGCTCCGAATAAAGCCCTAAATTCTCGCGAAAAAAATCTTTGAGTTCCTTGCCAAAAATCCGGCAGCCGGTTTCCGCCAACAAGGCCCGGGTTTGCTCTAAAAACGTTTTTGACTGCACCCGGTTTTTAAGCACATGACGGTAGGCGGCGATATTTTTCCGGTACAACGCAGCCTCTTCGATGCCTAGCCCGCGGGCTTTGGCCTGCGGCCGGTAAGACTCCTCGAGCAAAAAAAGTTCGGGTCCGCCTGCCAATCCGTCCTGAACCAGAAGCCGGGCGGTTTTAGTATCGAGCTGCCGGCCGCCGAAAAAATGGAAAGTCCGGGGATCAAGATCCGCCACGGCGCCCTCAATCAAGATATTTTCAAATCCATAGCGGCGGCTCAGCCGTTTCAAAATTTTACGGATATTCTCCTGTGCCGAGACGCTGGCATGCGCATCTTCGAGAACCACGACAGCACGGGATTTTTTAGTGCCGGAGGGCGCGTCAAAAACATCCCGGATCGTTCCAAGCGAATCAGGGATTTGCAGGCCCTCCCAGGTTTTGGGAATCATTTCACGGTCTGAAAAAGCACCGGGCAGGATCAGCGCCGGAGCCGCGAAAGCCGCTTCGTGAAACAGGAAAAAAATTAGCGTGAGTGCCGCGCTGAAGCGTTTCATTAAGCCGACCTCGCCAGGGCGCGGGCGGAGCGGATCATTTGCGAGAGCGCCTGCACTAGAATCCGGATGCCTGTTCCGGCGCTGAAAACCAGCCCGCCGGCATACTCCGGCAAAGCCTGCCGGAGCGTGGCCGCATTGATTTCCTGCGTGCGGATTTCACCGTAATAGCGGGAAAGTCCAGGCACCAGCACAAAGGCCTGTCGTGCTGCAAGATCGCTTTGAACCATGCGGTGCGCTTCGGCTTTTTGCGTTTGGGCCAGCCAGCGCGCATCCGGAAAAAAGACGCCGTAGTGCTCCCTAAAACGCGGCGACTGAAAAACCGTCCGGTCGAGTTGGCGCGCCAAAGTTTTCCAGCTTGCGGCCGATTCATCGACGATCATGGCGTCGACCGCTGGCCGGGCCTCACGGTCAATGGTTTGAATCAACGCAATGAGATTATCTTTTTCTTGAGAAATCAGATGAAAGCGGAAGCGTTCGTTTCTGGCATCCCCCTGCGCTTCGAAAGCTTCATAAACCGTTTGAATGAAGCGGCGCAGGCGCTGCTGAAAGAGAACGTCCCGCATCATCCCGGGATCAATGAAAATGACGGGGGCCAGCGCTTGGATTCGTCCTGAACGGATGGATTGGTTTAAATTTTCCAGCGCAGTTCTGAAACTCTGTTCGGAAGCTTGCTCCAGGCCGGAGAACCGGCGGTAGCTTTCGAAGACTGGCCGGTCTTCCAACGCCAGGGCTTTGGTGACAAACTGCGAATCGGCCAAAAGACTTTCAAAACGCTTCTGCAGGCGCGCCGCCAGCCTGCCGGCTGTTTCGCCGCTGCGTACAATCGCATGGGCGCTTGCGCGTCTCGCCGACAGACTCCGGTCAATGCCGGCGCCTGTTTCAAGCATCCGGCGCACTTCGGATTTGGCCGCGAACCTCTGGGCGCTAAACGAAAAAGCCGCCACCACATTTTCCCCTTCGCCGACCTCATCAATGTCCCTGGTTAAAACAAGCTGAGGGGCGCCCTCTTCAGTGCGTATCATTTTAAAATGAGTGTGGCCGGCTGAAACGGTTTCTTCCGACGCTTTTCGCGCATCTAGAATGGCCAGGGGCCTCAGCGTGTCGGTTTCGCTAAAAATATGAGTTTCAACACTGAGCTGCTGGCCGTTGCCCACTTCCAGCGTTTGCTCAAGTTGAAAAATGCCTAGACGGTTTTCATCCAGGCGTCTCAGAAGCAAAGCGCGCTCCTTGGGTTCAGGACTGCGCACCATATCAGGCTCGGCCAACAGCAGCAGGCCCTCGCCATTAAGCTGCGGCAAGGTCAGCGACACTCCTTGGTCATGGAGCACATGGCCCTCCCCGGTTTTAGCGCTATAACGCGCGACGGCATCGGTCTCGGCATAATCGCCGGCAAAACCGGAAAAACCCACGGCCAGCCAGTTGAGATCCCAGACGTCCTCATCACCCGGCGGTGTTTTGGCGTCTTTTTTTAATTTAGCCAGCAAGGTCTCTGTTTCGCCTTTGTGGATAACCTCAAATGCAGCCGCCGTTTTGCCGGCCGCAGGAATTTCACGGATCACGGTTGCGCCCCCTTGGGCAATCAGCCATTGGAATTTGGAACCATGCCAACGGTTAAAATTCTGGGAAAGTTTTTCCACCAAATCCCCAGTCCCCCGGGCAATGGCATCCATGTTCTGCTGAATAAGCGAAGCTTCGCGCGAATTGAGTTTTTTGGAAAAATCCACGGGCAGAATATTATTGCGGTGATAACTGATAAAACGCTCCAGCGCCGGATGGACCGGCTTGGACTGCGGCTGAAAAACAGCCGGCTGGCCGCCAATCCGGGGAAGATCGCGCAGCGATAGAAAAAACAAAAATAAATCTTCCTGCCGGACGAGATTCAGCCTATCCAGCAAGGCGAGATCCTCGTCTCTTTCTTGTAATTTTCTGGCATCGGCCTGCAAGCGGTCCAGACCGACAAAGGCGGCTTCAAGCCGGTTTTGCGGGTAAAGGCTGTCCAGATGCAGCCAGGCTTTGAGTCTTAGAACAAGTGCTAGTTTTTCCGCGCTCAGAGTGCGGACAAGCTGGCGGTTGACCCAAAAAATCTTAGACGTTTCATCCAAACGGACGTCGCTGGCATAAATGCCCTCTTCAATGCCTTCGTAAGTTTCGAAAAAAGTAAACCCTTGCTCGGCAAAATGCGCCAGCAGCGGTTCGCGCGCAATCACCTGCGGCGCAATCTTATAGGGCGGCTGGCCTTCATGGTCTCCGCCGTCTTTGGCCGTCTTTCTGGCCTTGGTTGTATCTTCCGGAATGACGGTCCGCTTGGGCCCCTGAGCCAACTGTTCCAATTTGACTTCAATTTCTACAATCTGCTGGCGGATTAATTCGGCATAACTGCGCCACAACTGGCCGGGGTCCTGGCGCAGCACGAGCCGCAGGGCCGCAGCCACTCCCTGAAGGTAACTGGCCTTGGGAATATTGTGCGGGCTGACTTCCAGAATCTGATGCACTGTTTCAACAATCTGTTTGACGGTTTGCTCGTTCGGAGGATGTGCGGCATCCACTTCAAGCAGGCTGTTAAGCTCCAAGCGCAATTTGTAAAGCGTGCGTTCAATCGGCAGAAGCGTGTCGATGGGATCCGGCGGCGTTTCAGCCTCCACGGTCCCGCCTTTTTTGATAAATTCGGCGATCGAAGCGCTGCCCAGGCCCCGCCCCCCGTTGACCCGCAGAACTTCCACCACTTCTTCGGGATGCGTCATGCTGGTCCGGCGGCCATTGACAATCGTCAAACCGTCCGGCGGAAGCTGCTGCAGAGTGCGCGCCGACAGATCCACATCGGCCGTCACGCGCCGGGCAAGAATGAAAGTCATTTTCTTGAGTTTACTGCGTGCCAGAGCCGGCATATCGTTTAAACTCAGCTTGCCGTAGTCGACGATTTCAAGGCCGAAATGATCGGTCAGAAATTGCCGCGCGGCCGAGGTAAAAAAACCATTGTGGACCCACAGCAAAAGATGGCCGTCAACCCGGGTGGTTTTGACCAGCTGGGCCAGCATCCAGTTGCGCTGGGCCACGTTGTGCGAATTGAGTTCGCCGCCGTATTGCAGCATCTCGGAATTGATCACCAAATCCGCGGTCTCCTGAGGCAGTTCATCCTCGACCAGGTTGACGAGATTTTGATGCGCACGCAGTCCAAGGCGGTCCAAGGCCGCGCGGCCTTCGGCCTGCATGGCTTCGGAAAAATCATCCGAGATCAATTCAAAATCGCCTATGGAAAGCCCCGCGTCGCGCAGCACGGGTTCGAGGCTGTGGAGAGCACGCCAGTCGGTTTCCGGGCCGGCCGGCGTCGAGCGCAGACGCATACCGGGCCTGAGAAAACCTTGTTGAAGAAGCCTCGTAAAAAGAATCTGCGCAATCGGAAAAGCAGCCAAGCGCTCGACATTCTCGGAATATTCACGGGCAAATTCGTTCCAGCGGCTGCGCGCCTGGCGCCAATCGCCGGATTGATATGTGCCGCTGTAAATCGTCTGGATCTTGCTTAAAAGCTCGCGCATGGCATTGGCAGCCCTGCGGCCGTCCTGAATTTGCCGCACCATTTTTTTGGTGATGCCTTCGGAAGTCAGAGTTCCGTCCACGACTTCGCTTTGCAGGGTCTTTTTTTCAGCCACGATCTGCTTCATCACGGCCTCCCAGGTGCCGTCGGCAAAAAAAACAATCGGTGTGACCGCGCGTGTCTGGCCGGGCCGGTGCAAACGTTCAATCGCCTGACGCAGACGGGCATCGGTGTAAGGCAGATCGACTCCCATGAAATAATTGCCGCCGACCAGATTAAGACCTTCGCCGCCCACGCCGGTCGTTGACGCAAAAACCGCTGTAGCGGGCTGGGTATTAAACTGAATGACCATCTGAAATCTTGCCTGGGCATCCGAGACAGGCTCGTCACGGTTAGGCTGCATCAAGGTCACCACGGCTTCGGGCGGCAGGCCGCCTTCATGCTCACGGTAACGTTCCCGCAGCATCCACAAAATGCGGCGCAGGGGGTGATAAAATTCGCTGAATAGCACGACCTTGCCGCCTTCGGCCACGGCTTCCTGAATTTGATCCAAGATCATTTCATAGCGGCCGGGATTGGGATAGCGGTAAGGATTGCGCAGTGCTGCATCCGGGCTTTCAGGGTCATAGAGAGCGCCGTTCACTGGCGCTGCGGGGCCGTTGCCCTCAAAGAAATCCAGATCAAGGGCCGCTTTACGCAGCTGGGTTAGTTTCGCCAGCAGCACGACATCGCCCGAAACATCCGCATCGATTTGCTGAAATTCGCGGTCAATCCGGCCGTAGACCGCGCTTTGACTTTTTTCAATGTCTCCATCCGGAGACACTTGATCGAGTTCGACCTCACGAAATTCGATGGGTTTTAATTCCGGCAAGTCTGTCAGAACGTTTTTCTTCAGGCGGCGCTTTAAAAGCCCGCGGCGGTGCATTTCCAAGTTGAGTTTCGTGCGTCCGGCCAGCGTCTCGGGATAATCCGCGCGAAATTTGGCACTGTTGGGAAAATGATCCGGATCAAGGCTGTGCAGCAGCGGAAAAAGATCCGCCTCTTCATTAAAAACCACGCTGCCCGTTAAATTCAGCGCCCGGCGGCTTTCGATTTTAAAATAAGCCTGGGTGGCCATATTCTTTTCCGTCCGCAGGCGGTGTGCTTCATCAATGATCTTAAGATCAGAGCCTTTGGACTCTTCCTTTTCATCCTGTCCGGGACTTTCCCAATCATTGATGGCCTCCAGAATTTCCTGTGCGTTCTCCTGCTGAAAAGCTTCATAATTAATCAATACAAAACGCGACTGCGTCAGCGCCTGCTTTAATTCTTCGGTACGGGCTGTCCCGGCTTCCGAGACAAAAATAAAATCGCGCGGGTCGGCATCGCCCTTACGTTCTTCAAGCAGCGCCGTATCCGGCAGCCAGTTTTTAATTTCTTTTTTCCAATTTTCTAAAACGGTTTTGGAAGCGATAATGACCACGCGCCGGGCCCTGGCGGCCTGAGCAAGTCCCAAAGCCTGCACGGTCTTGCCTACGCCCATTTCGTCACCCAGCACAATGCGTTCATTTTCATAGGCATAGTGAATCCCTTCGAGTTGATACAAATTGAGCGGCTGGGGCGCGCCCTCGGGGTTGCGCAGATTCACATACTGTTGATAGTTCATTATTTTTAATGCTTTGTAATGGCCCAAAAGTTCGGTATAGACTTGAACGGCTGCACGATTTCTTTCGGCCGTTTCATCATCCGGTGCCGCAAGCGCCTGCACCCTTTGGATTTCCCGTTCAAATGTTTCGGTGGCCAGATTGACCGCTTGGGTCGCAATGGTCATGGTTCTATCGCGCCGCTGTTTGGCCTCGGCGGTAAAATACGGCGTCAGGCGGTCCTGGATTTGACTGATGAGAATTTTGCGTGCTTCATCCGCGCGGGAAAAAATAAAAAAGTGGTTTTCCATCTCGCGCACATGTGAAAGCGAAAAGTCTCTCTGCGCGGCGGCATTTTTTTCCCAATCGACAAACCGTTCGCTCAGCATCCATACCAGCACGTTCTCATCCATCTGCGGATAGGCCTGAGTCAGTAGAAAATAAAGCCCCATATGATGGGTCTCAAAAAGCTTGAGCCAGTTTTTAAGTTTGAGGTTTTCGGCAATATCCTGAAACGCCCGTTTCTGTTCGGCTGAAATATTTTTTTCCATTTCACGCTGCCGGCGCGCGTCCTCATAACCTTCAAATGCCGAGAAACCGGCGTCATAAAGCAAGAGCGTCATGGGGGCAACCGTCTCTTCTTTGCGCTGGACTTCCTTTTGGTAATGCTCATAAAGCCCGGCTAGGGTTTGATTGCGCAAAGCCGGAATGGGCGAATGAATCAAAAGGTCAGGCTGGCGGACCAAGTCCGAAGGCGTTTTATGCACGATTTCGGTCAAAAAATAGCGCAGCAACGCCGCGTGTTCACGGCTTTTAATGACCGCGTTCCAATCCACATGCTCAAGGTCTTTCAACCATCCGGCGCTGTGACGGACTTCGGAGCGTTTGCCAAAAATCGCCCGCAGGTAGGACCAGGGTATATCCGCGTCCGCTCCGATCAGGCGGCGCACGCGTGCTTCGCCCGTCTCGCCGGGAAACTCGCGGCCGAGTAAAACCCCGGCCAAAAGTTTAAAGTTTTCATAGCGAACCGCAGCCTGTCCGCCGGCTGCACGCGAATCTGAGGTGGGATCAAGCCAATAAGCAATCGTCGACCGGCTGACGCCCACCGCTTTGGCGAGCACCGCATCGGAAAGTCCACGGACTTTTTTAACCCGGTACAGCCGCTGGGCATTTCGCAAGGCATGCTGCTTGGCCTGTTCCGGATGGGTTAACGGATCCACCTGCAAAGGCAGAAGTTTGATGTCAATATCGTCTAAAGAAAAAACCGGAATAGATTCGACTTCACGGGGATTGAGCGGCGAAGGATTGAAAATTTGATTGAGCGTGCGCCAGTCCAGTTCGGGATTGCCGGTTAAAATGGCCAGCCGCGCCGCCGAAGTTTTTTCAGGATAATTTTTTTTCAAAACAAAATCAGCCAGTCCCAGCGCATAATGGCGCGTAATCGTCGCGCCCGGATTTTGCCAAACCGACCGCCATTCATCCACCGTGCCGTTATTGACATCCAGATCCTTGGCAATTACGTGGGATTTGATATCTTTCAATCTCAACAAGTGGTCTGCATTTTTTAGAAAATTCTGCCGGGCAGCCTTAGCGGCAGCGGCTTCCAAGACTCCGTCGAAAACACCCTCCAAGGGTTGGACCCCGAAAGGCCAATCCGGTTTAGCATTCACAAGTTTAGGAGCCCCGCGCAGCCGGGCGAGGCGTTTTTCATCGGTCTCATTCGGATATTCACGCCGTAAAAGAAGCCGCGCTAATCTCAGTGCATTGTCCTCATCGATTGAAGCATACAAATCCCCTTTTTCATTGCGCCGGCCGTCAAACCACCAGCGCACGGTGCTCTCTCCCACCCCGGTTGCTTTGGAAACAAGATCAAGGGTAAGACCCTGGGCCAGCTTAGAACGGTAAAGGCGTGTTGCATTCGCTATAAAATGCTGATTGACCAGGAAAGCGTCGCTAGCGACGACCTCAGGCAAGGGCTGCAACAGGAGATCGATCTGGGCTCTGCTGAATTTCGGAATCGTTGCGATATCTTTTTTTTCCAATTTGGTGGGATTAAAAACCTGTTGAAGGGTTTTCCAGGTGAGCCGGCCGTCTCCGCTCAAAAGCGCCAATCTTTTGTAGCGGGTTTTCTTGGGAAAGAATTCCTCAAGCAGATAATCGGTCAAGGCCAGCGCGTGATAGCGTGAAATCGTAACATGGGGTCTTACGGCCACTTCTCTCCATTGCCTGACCGTGCCGTTATTGACGCCCAGCGCCCGTGCAATCTTATACTCCTTGATATCCAAAAGTTTGATGACAGCGTCCGCGTTTCTTAAAAATCGCTGGTTCATTTGTTTGGCGGTTTCGGCATCGGGTATTTGCCCGGTCTTCAGCATCTTCGGTGCATGCATGACTCCTAAAATTTCTTTTTGAGTCAGCTTGCGATTTTCAGAACGCGCCGCAGCAGTGGGCAGGAAGGGCATTTCCTGGAGCTTGGCACTTTTCCCTCTCCCCTCTGGGGAGAGGGCTAGGGTGAGGGGAGAATCAAGCATCACGAGATCCGCGGCAATGGAGCCGGCAGGAACGGCGGCGGGGAACTGGTTTCCTGCGGCTGAAAGCAATTGAAATACCGACGTCTCATTGAGCTGCCGGTTTTTCTCAAGCGCACTCAATCCTTTCAGGAAACGCTCCAGATTTTTACGCCACTGTTTTTTGCGGCTTTCGATTTCAAAAGCGCTCAGCGTCTGGGTTGTTCTTGCATCCAGCAGGCGCATGTAACGCGAAGAATCCTTCAGCCGGCCTGAAAGATAAAGAACGCGCAAGAGCTGGTCTCTCCATGTTTTGAGTCCAAGCGCTGCATCACTTCCCTGCAGCAGCTGATCCATCAAGGCCTGCGTGAAAGCGGCATGCAAATCGATCAAGCCGTCCTTTGGACGGAAGTAGGCCCGCCAGGAAACAAGTCCACGCATATAGGCATCGTAGCGGCGCTCCTGCAGGGCCCCGTCAAATTTTGGCGTCACCACGGCATAAGAAATCCGGTTTTGTTCCAAAATACGGCTCAAGCCTTGCGTGTGAAAACCGCCGGTCACCGCGATCACAGCCCGGGGGCTTTTTCCCGCGAGCGCTTTAAGAATTTTTCCACAAAAAACTTGATCGCGCTGCAACGCAATTTCGTAGAAACAGCGGTAATCGGCAAAGTCCGCATGAGCGGTCACGGCCTGGAATCTTTCAAGCCAGGCTTTAAGGTCCGTCGTCCGAGGGAACAAGTTTTGCCTGGCTTGCAGCTCTTGCCATTCCGTCAGGGTGATTTGAAAATTGGAGAATTTTTCGAGAAGTTCCAGCCGGCGGCTTAAGGCCTGCAGGGTTTGTTCTTCCGGGGCCTTCAAAAGGCGCTTTCTGATTTCGCCCAGAACGGTTTCAATTTCTGAAAAAAACGACTGCGTCTTAAGCGCTTCCAATTTTGCTTGATGATCGGCCAGGGCCTGAACTGCGATTGAAAAAACAACCCCAGACGCTTCCGGTAGTCCGGCGCGGACATTCTCCAGCTGCCGCACAAGCTGCATCCGGTTGATGGCCTGTATTTGATACGCTTGCCAGGCTGAGTTAAGTTTTTTTGCCTGAGCCCCGCTCGCCTGCATTTTCAACTGCTGAAAAATCACGCTGAGTTCCTGATTCAAGGCTTCGGCATTGACGCCTTGCTCCGGCTCTAAAACTTTCAGCACGGTTTGAATCGAAGCATGGGATGAAAGCAGCGTTGGAAATTTTCGCTGCAGTTCAAGCAATAAGGCTTCCAGGGCCTGCGGTTCCTTGCGCCAAGCCGTCACAAGCCGGTCGAAAGCCAGGGCTTCCGCGCTGTAATATTTTTTCTTGAGAACTTCGAGTTTTTCAGTCAGACCAGAAATTTCGCCGGAGAATTTTTTTCGGTGTTTCGCAGCGCGCAAATAGGCCCGCGTTCCGTCTTCAAAAAGCGCCTGATCTTCCATGCCCCGGTAAACTGTCGCAGGGCCGGATTCAAAAGCAGCCGCCGCCGCACCGGAAAGTTCACCGCGATCGAGGTAGGTCCCCAGAATTTTTTCTAACTTGGCCTGCTCTGGATAAGCGCGGAACAGCGTTGCATCCAAAGGCTGGGACGCGCCTTCGAGAAGCACTTCGTGAATTTGGTATTTTTGCGTGAGGTCCCTGACCAGGGTGTGCAGCGCCTTTTGTGCTCCACCCAGAGCATGCGCATCTTGCAGCAGAATCACCAGTTTGTCCCCACGACCCGCAAAGTGCTGCTGCAAGGTGCCGGATTTTGGATGGATTTCCAGTTGGGCCGCTGCCGGAAAAATCCGGACTGAACCCGGCTTTGACTCCACTGCCCAGGCAGGCGCAGGCCCGGCCATGAGGCAAGGCAAAAGAGCTGCCGCAATGAGTCTTTGTGCTACTCCTGTTTTATAAGGTTTTCGCATGGCTAGGTATGGTCACCCCTGCTACTTATTGCTATATCTTATAAATCTTTTCTTTAGTATTTAATTTATAAAAAGTACCATTCAATCCGGGGAATGTCAAATGGCTGATAAACTTGCGACGCGCTCCTTCCCCCACCTTAATCCTCCCCCGGAAAACACGGGGGAGGAAACAGAACCAGTATCCCCTGGAAAACACGGGGAGGAAACAGAACCAACATCCCCTGGAAAACACGGGGAGGAAATAGAACCAACATCCCCTGGAAAACACGGGGAGGAAATAGAACCAACATCCCCTGGAAAACACGGGGAGGAAACAGAACCAGTATCCCCCCGGAAAACATGGGGGGAGGAAATATA
>JAHFHF010000109.1 GCA_023247055.1 Candidatus Omnitrophota bacterium | reverse complement strand
TCCGCACAGTACGAATCGCTGTCCTGGTCGGACTGGAAAGACAAAGTGCTGAGTACGGCACAGGCGCTTGCCGCCCAGGGCATTGGCAGAAACGACAAAGTAGCCATTATGGCTGAAAATAGACCTGAATGGACGTTCGTCGATTTGGGCGCTTTAAGTCTGGGAGCTGTGATCGTCCCCATTTATCCGACCCTGGCACTGCCGGATGTCGTGCACATTCTCCGCCACTCCGAGTCAAAAATGCTTTTTATTTCAAGCCCGGAGATTTCAGAAAGAATTTCGGGCCTTAAAGCGGCCGAGTGTCCGCAATTAGAGAGCCATATTCTTTTTGGCCAGACTGATTTTTTTAAGCCGGGCAGCGCGCGGCTGGACCCGGAAGGAACTGCCTATCTTCGCCAGGTCGCATCCGTTCAGCCGGATGATGTTGCCACAATTATTTACACATCGGGTACGACTGGACCGCAGAAAGGTGTCATGCTGACTCACCGCAATTTCATGGAAAATGCGCGGATGGCGCAGGCTTATATTCATCTGGGCGAAAAAGACGTGGCTCTTTCGTTTCTCCCGCTCAGCCATGTTTTTGAACGTCTGGCAGGCTATTATTTCATGATTGCCGCCGGAGCGACGATTGCCTACGCGGAGAGTATGAACACCGTGCCGCAGGACATCCGTTTGGTGCGGCCGACGGTTGCAGCCGCTGTCCCGCGTTTTTATGAAAAAGTTTATACGCGGATCATGGAACAAGTCCGTGCCAAAAGCCCGCGGGCCCAGAAAATTTTCCACTGGGCTTTGGCAACGGGGAGGCGTTATCAAAATGCAAAAAAAGAAGGTCCGGTATCCATTGGGCTTCGTTTTCTCTACCTTCTGGCTTCATTAGCGGCCTTGCGCAAAATCAAGCAAGCCATGGGCGGACGGATCCGTTATTTTATTTCGGGGGGCGCTCCGCTGAGCCGGCATTTGGCGGAATTTTTTTATGCGGCTGGCATTCTGATTCTCGAAGGGTATGGGTTGACCGAAACATCACCAGTGATCGCGGTCAATTCCGAGGATGATTTTTTATTTGGCACGGTCGGAAAACCTCTTCCGGGCATTGAGGTGCGCATTGCCGCGGACGGAGAAATTATGACCCGCAGCGCCTGTGTGATGAAAGGCTATTACCGGGACCCGGAAGCCACGGCCCGCGTTATGCAGGACAGCTGGTTTGCAACCGGCGATATCGGACAGTTGAATGACCGGGGATTTTTAATCATTACCGACCGTAAAAAAGACCTCATTGTGACTTCCGGCGGTAAAAATATTGCGCCGCAGAATCTCGAAGGCCTTCTTATGGAGGATCCGCTGATTCAGCAGGCCGTTGTGATTGGAGATAAGCGGAATTATTTGATCGCGCTGATTGTACCGCGCAAAGATGAAGTCCTTAAACGAGCCGCCAAAGCGGGTCTCGCGACTCAAGCATGGCATGAACTTGTGCAGAGTCCTGCGGTCCGGGCGTGGATAACGGCTGTCGTGGAAGAAAAAATGCAGAACAAAGCCCACTATGAGCAAATCAAATATTTTGCCCTGCTTGATCAAGAGTTGAGTCTGGAGTCCGGAGAGTTAACACCCACATTGAAGGTCAAGCGCCGCGTGGTCATGGAAAAATATGCTCCGGTGATTGAAGCGGTCTATCGTGAAGGGGACCGGCTTCGCATGGCCCAGACGGCGCAAGAACGCCGTCCCTCATCCTGAACAGACATGCCGGCCGTTATTCAAGAAGGAATTTGCTCCCGCAGAAATCAACCCGATCTTTTTTACCGCTATCTTCCGGGTGAGCGCCGGGACGCCTGCCTTGTGATTCTGCATGGATTTGCCGAGCATTCGGGACGCTATCTGGAACTCATGGACGTCTTAAAGCAGACAAGCTTACCGATCCTGGCCGGCGATTTGCGCGGGCATGGACGTTCTGGCGGCGTCCGCGTCCATGTCGACGCTTGGAGGGATTATTGGATGGATGTCCAAGACTTGCTTGCCTATGTCCAAGAGCGGCATGGCGTTCCTCCGCAGACTCTTTTAATTGGGCACAGTTTAGGGGGCTTGATTGCACTTGACGGTGCCTTGCAAGAACCCGCAGGTTTAAAGGGGCTTATTTTATCTTCTCCCTGTCTGGGCTTGCGGATTCCTGCGCTTTTGAGAGGGCTGAATGCCATTTTGCAAAGCGTCATGCCGCAATGGTATCATCCGCATCCGGTCAACGCCGGCGATTTAACGCATGATCCGGCCGTGAGCGCAGCTTACGAACAGGATGAATGGGTGCAAAAAAAAATCAGTGCGCGTCTTGTTTTTGAAATGCTGCAATGCATGCAGCGCTTGGAAGAAGGAACTCTCCGGTTGACAGTCCCGGTTTTTTTTCTGGCTGCGGCTGAGGAGCATGTCGTCGATCTCGGACGCACGCTGGTTGTGTACGCGCGGTTGGATGCACCGCTGAAGCGGCTGCGTTGTTTCGAAGGATTTCGTCACGAAATTTTTAATGAACTTCAGAAGCAAATCGCTTATGATGCTGTCCTTGAAGCCATCCGGAAAATTTTAGATTTCCATACAGGTTAGGCTCTCATAGACTAAAGTGGCTGGCCCCCCCTGCAATCTAAACGTTCCGCGGATACCACCCGCGAAACAATTGCAGAGACAGGGCCATGTTTTTTGTAAATTTATTTTATTATTCTAAGGTTATGCGGGCCCGTAGCTCAGCTGGGAGAGCGCATCGTTCGCAACGATGAGGCCACCGGTTCGATCCCGGTCGGGTCCACATTATCCCTCGAATTCAAAGGGTTCCTGGTTAAAGACGGCATCATTTTTAGCAGTAAATTCAAGCATCCGCTAACTTTCCAAATCCTGCCAGTGTCTAAGGGTTGTCTTTTCATAGTACAGAAGGCATAGTTTTACCTCTGTCTATGACCTATCCATTTAAACTTTATAAGAAGTTTTATCTTCATCGTTTGACCGCCATGGTGACTCTATTGACGCACCTGGGTTCGGTCATTTTACCATCGCCTCCGGCTGTAGCTTTTTCAACGCCATTGCCTTCTGCAATTTTACGCAAAAGCGACTTAAAGCTGCCGGCGCATTTGGGCGAAGTTTCCGAAATCCGCCTTCCTGACCGAATGTCCGCAAACACCCCGGTTGTTTTTCACGTCCAGGATGCCCACACCTCCTACGAAGCTCAAAAAAATATTGAGCGGATTCTCGCTTTTGTGCGACGGGATCGAAATCTGAATCTCTTTCTTTTGGAAGGCGGCGCCGGACCGGTGAACTTCGAGCCGCTGAACATTTTTGCGGAACCCAAGACCAACCGGCGGTTATGGCGGCGTTTGATGCGTACGGGAGAAATCGGCGGCAGTGAGATGTTTTTGCTGAAGTCGCAAGAAGCTTCGCTCAACGGTTATGGCATTGAGGCCGCAGGGGAATATGCTAAAAACCTAGACGCCTACAGGCGCGTTCACAAAAAATTGGCACAGACGCGCTCGGATCTTGAAAAAATCAGCCGCATTCTGGAAAATCGCTTCCGTAAAACTGCGGCGAATGAACTGATTGACTTTGCCAATGCCTGGTTTCGTTTTCAAAAAGAGTCTTCTTCGTCTTGGTCCGGCCGCTTGAGTTGGATTGTGCGGGAAGCCGATCAGCGTCTGGGGCTTTCGTTGGAAGATTCTCGTAATCAGATCCAGCACCCTCAACTGGTCCGCTATGCGCGGTTGAACCGGCTGCACGAATGGATCGATTCGCCGCAATTAAAGGACGAATTTTTACAGCTGCAGCGGCTGGCCGAAGACCGGCCTATTCCCGCTTTTTTTTGGAAGGTTTTCGCTCCGATTAAAGCTTCGGCAAAAAACGAAAAAAAACACCGGCAATCCGCAAGGCAGATTCTGGAATCTTTTCATGCGGCCATGCGTGGGACCGGGTTCAGATTCCGTAAATTCCCGGCGCTGCAAGCCTGGTTCTCCAGTGTGGTACTGCAGGATGAATTAGATCCGGATGAATTGCTGCGTGAGGCGGATAGTCTTACTGAGACGATTTTGGATACCCTGGCGCAAACGAATCAGGAAAAACTTCTGGTGAGTGATGTGAAATTTTTTTATCTGTTGTCGCGGTTTTTGAAACTGGAAGTCACAAGCGGGGAAGCCCGAAAAGTCCTTCAGAATATTCCGTCTTATCAACCCTCAATGCTGCTTCGAGGAGCCGGTCTTGCTGCTGAAGATTCGATGGGCGAGGATCTTTCCATGGAAAGACTGGACCGTATTTTTAGCGATGCGTGTGAGTTTTACCGACTGGCGCAAGATCGCGACCGGACCCTTGCGGCCCATGCGGCTGAACAAATTCGCCACAACGCAGTGCCTGCCGCTGTGATTGTGACCGGTGGTTTTCATACGGAAGGATTGCGCGATGCTTTGCTGCAAAAAGGGATGGCCTGGGTTTCCATCCGGCCCCGGATTCAATCCTTGAACCCGGACGGAACTTACGAGAAAGTTATGATGGGAGTGCTGCCGGAGACGCAGACCCTCAAAAGCCCTCTTTATTTGACCGGTGCTTCGTTTAGAACGGCTTTGCGCCACGAACTCGTGCTTACGGCCGAAGCGGCGCGTCTGATCGGTCCCGGCATAGCGCTGAGGTTCGGTTCCCGCATTCAACTCCGCCGTGCTGCCAGTAACGATGTGGAACTTCTGACGCCCTTGCTTTCCAAGAGCGGCACCCAAATACGTATTCAAGGATTCGGCCGGCCGCACCGCCGCATCCTGATTCAGCGGGCCGAGGTCCGGACCGTGGTTGGCGCGGACACCCTCTATCAAGCCATGAAGACTTATTTCGAGGCCAAAACCGAACTTGAAAAGGCCGCGAAAATTGTTTATAGCGACGAGCATGCGGAACCGCTGGTTTCATTTTGGAATCGAAAAACGAAAAGGGACTCGCTGCCGGAAGCGCTGCAAAGTGCCTTGGCTGCCTACCGTAAGGCTTACCAGGACATGCATGCGGCGGCGCTGAAAGCGGCCGACCTTGATCTGCCGTCTGCTGAAGTTGAACAGGTTTTCTCGAAACTTCAGGCCGAAAAATCCATTCCGGAGCATTTGATCGCCGAGGCGGGTGAAATCAAACGCGCAGGGGTTGAGACCTGGGAAAAAAAGCATCAGCAGCTTGTGGAGCGCAATGCGCGGCGCATGGCAGGGCTTTTGGCCCGAGGAAGCGATGCGGAAAGTTTGGCCAAAGACATGATCCGGCGTTCAGGGCCGATGAAGCTGGAAGATTTTCTACCGGAGGATTTGGCTGAAGATCCGCAAAGCCCTGAAATGTTTTTTGACCGGCTAAAACATTTTACACATGCCGACGAAAACCGTATGTGGGCGCAAACCACCCGAAGTCCGCACGATCCGAGTTTTGCGACGAAAATTTTGGCCCAGCCTCTGCCGGATTTCATTGCCTTTCGTGTGGCGCATCTGCATGAATTGATCCATGACCTTGCGCACCAAGGCCGCCTTCCGATTTTACCGGACCACGAATTGATTACCCATGCCATTACCGCCGCGGAGTTGATGCGTGACGGCGGCATTGAAAAACTGCGGGACTTTGGCGACGAACTGCATGTGCGGCTTTTTGAATATGGCCGGTCTCTTTTTGGCACGGACAAACAAATTAATGATCTGGACTGGCTCCTTGATGAAACACAGAAAATAGCTGTGCAGTATTTTGAAGAGAAAAAAACCGCGGAAGCCGCGTTGCCCGAAGTGGAGAAACCTAAAACCAAACCAGAAGAGGAAACCGGCCCGCTGACTCCCGAGATGCGGCGCCGGCGCTATTTTGATTTTGAGCGCCTGGCGGGAACGGTGCTGGGCGGCTACGGGTTTGAACGTGAGCAGAAAGAAAACGAAGATAGTCTGGTTTACTTTGTCCAGTATGCCACGGATGTTTTGTCACGGCACGATCTGGCGATTGCCCCCATGATGCAGTCTGAACACGGGCGTGACACAGCCGCCCGGTTGAAAAGTTTGCTTGTCGATTTGGCGCGCACGATTACACGCGATCGCCAGTTGGAGTTTGAAGAAGTTAAGGATGACGGGGCCCGGC
>JAHFHF010000042.1 GCA_023247055.1 Candidatus Omnitrophota bacterium | reverse complement strand
GTCCTTCGGCGGTGAAGTTGGAAGTTGCACAAGAAAATGAAAAAAAGAAAAGAAAAACCGATTGGCTCGGTTTTGTATCGGGTTTTAATGCTTTTCCCTTTTCCCTTTCCCCTTTTCCCTCCGACCATTTGTCATTGCGAGGCAGCGAACAAACTAAGGCTGAAGCAATCTCGAGTGCCTCTCTTCCAACTTCTAACTCTGCTCGCTTTCCTTCCAGCTTCCACCTTCCACCTTCGACCTCTCATCTCTCTCCTTCCACCTCTTCTCCATCCCGCTCCGAAGTCCGCTCGCCCGTTGACGTTCCTGCCAACTACGCCGCTCAAGATCCCGAAAAAGTCATCGGCTACTGGCATGTGCGTTACGAAGACAAAGATGCGCCGAAAATAGGGACTCCCAAGGACGTGCGCAACTGGACGCGCTTCTTTTTTTTAAAAGAGGACACTGCACGGGACGGTTTAGAACCGTCCTCTACCGTACACGAAAGCATTTATACGCTTTCGATCATCAATGATTTTGCGGATCGTGAAAAGCCGTGGTCAGTTGTTGAAATCCGCCGTTCACCCAAAGAGGGTTTTGATCCGGACAATGTCGATGGGGGCGAGGTCATCGCGAAAGCTGAATTTAAAGGGCTTGTTTTTGAAAAGCTTGCTCTCGAGCAAAACCCGATGCAGCTGCTCGTGCCTTCAACCCAGGCGCTGACGTCGGTTTTAAAGAAAGGCGGGATCTTGCCCGAGGATTTTGAAGGCGCGCAGTGGCAGGGCGATCTGGCTGTTGTCTACCCGCTCGAGGATGATGCGGGGGGTGACCGTGACAGTGCTCTGCGCTCAACACCCGTCCTGCCGGTCAAATTTACTTTTAGCGCCAATGATACCGTCTCTGCTTCCTCTTCCGGAGTGGGCGATCCCGACCGTTCACTACCCTCAGCGGATGAATTCGGTCCGGATACTCAAGGTCCCTCGGCAGCGGTGTTTGGTGTGGCTTTGACGAACCCGCGGCCGAGAAAAGCGGCGACCATGCCGAATGTGCTTGGGGCTGTGATCAAGGACGATGAAGGAAATTATTTTCTGACGCGTACTGATCGTCCGCCGCTGGCCCTGCCGCATCTCAAAGACTATCGATTCGCACAAAATCTTGAAAATCCTCTGGTGATGAATGCCGCGGGCGAACTGGAGTTTCATCATGTGATGTTAGGTGAAGGGAAAACCTATGATTATTACGTTAATAACGAGCGTGTTTTGTCCGGCCTGCCGCAGGTTTACCGCATGGATGTTCTGAAAGATTGGGACGGCAATCCGCATGTGGCAATCCGGCTCATGGGCGATGTTCATTCGTCGGCAAAGTATCTAGATGGTCGTGAAGCACCCTATGAATCAACCCAGATTTTATTCGATGACAAAGCCCAGCCGCATTTTCTTAAAACCGAAGGAACCTTTGAACGCAAATATCCGTTTGCGGACCGCGTTTTACTTGATGGACAGGCTATTTTTGAAGGCTCTCCTGAAAAGTTCTTTTTTAACTATTTTATGAATTCCGACGGCGTAGGGCGTCTGATCTGGGCTCAAAAAGAAGGCGACGGCGTTTACGGGGTTTTTATGAACGACGAGCGCATCGTTGAACTGCGCGGCGGTAGGACCGGAGAAGCGGATCTGCTTGCGGTTCGTAACCGCGTTCATGTTGCGCTGGATGACAAGGGCCGGCCGCATTTGCATTTTATCGATCGGCGGTCTGGAGGGATACGCACCCTTTATCATGACGCGGTTCCGGTTTCCTTAAAATCATTGGGAGACGGAAGATACCTTTTTCCGGAAGAAGGGGCGGCATCGCAAACAATGGAATATTTTGAGAATGACGGCGAAGGAGTATCCATTTTATTTTACCGCGAGGATCAGGAACTCGTAGCCGGTTTACGGGAAGAGTCCGTGATGGATCCGACCGACAGCGTGCACCTTTGGAATAGAAATTTGTTAAAACGGTTTCGCGATTTAAACAACGATTCTCATACAGTGTTCGCCATCGAAAAAGAGAAAGAAAACTGGGGCGTTTATCTGGACGGAAAACCGCTTATTGAAAATTTGAATGCAATGCGCATTGATGCCTTGACGCCGCACGTGCGGGAGGACGGCCAAATCGAAATTTTTTATAGTGTGCAAACGGAGGATGACGGCAATTTTATTTTCCGCGTTTATTTAAACGCAGAGCCTTATCAGAATTTAAGTTTTACCGGCGGTCCCATGAAAAACCCAATGCTTTTCAAGGATGCTTCCCTGCGGCTGGTTTTTAGGGAAGCCTCCATGTTTTTCGAAACCGACGGCACGGTGGATTTAGGCATTGGAAAAAAATATCAAATTGTGATGAACGGGCTGTTTAGCAGTGTGCGAGAAGGAGAAAGCCGAAGGCCCGCCGACGCTTCAGTGGCGGGGAAAGAAAAGTTGGAAGTTGGAAGTTCGACGTTGGAAGACGTGGATTCTTTTCCTTTGTCATTGCGAGGCGGCGTACCCGCTGGAGCCGAAGCAATCTCAAAGACGGACAAGTCCCAGAGCGTTCTCTCAACACGCAAGCCAAAAGATTTCGCGGACTCGATGCGGACTTATCTGCGGGCGCATGACGACGTTTGGCTGGAAACTCCGGCACAATACCCGAGCGAGCCCGATCTGTTTCATGTCAAGAGCGTACTCACCTATCAAATTAAAATCTATCGTGAAACAGTCACCTTGGAATTTCCAAACACAGTGTTGGTCATTTCGGATATGCAAGACGAAGAGCCGTTGACCTCGCCTAAACTCGATTTTCATCTAATATCCATGGAAAGAAGGCTGCTCTGGAAAATCGACAGCAAAGATATTCTGGACTATGACTGCAGTCTCGAAGATGAAAAATATCCCGCATTCGTCTTTTATCTGGGGCCGGACCAAGTTGAAAAATACCGCGCTAATTTGGACCAGGGCCTGCGGCATTTTGCAGAAAATAAAACAGAAATCCTTCCCGGCGCTTTTTCAAGCGGAAAAGATGGGATTGAGTTTGGTTCGACCGGTTATGCCGCCAGGACCCACATCCGGCTTAATTTTAGTGCGCCTCCTGTAAAATCTGCGTTCAAACAAAGCCAGCCTGAACCGGACCCCGTGCTGAGCAGGCAAGAACTCACGGCGCAAATGTTTTCTGATTGGGCGGAGAAAACACCGGAAGTGAGGAGCCGTTTTTTTTCTAATCCGATGCATTTTTCTGATCTTGTCGAGACTTTGGCTGAATTTGAAAAACAGCGGGAAGAAACGCTGAGTCTGGAGGCCCTTTATAATCTTGCAATCCGCTATCTGGATACGCGGCTTCTCAAAAGGGAACAGTATATTGATCAGATGCTCGATGCGGCCTTGCACCGTCAGTGGCTTGTGGTAACCGGAAAGAATGAAATGGATATGACTCTGCTGGTCAAATATCAAAATGACAGACAGAGACCGGACCCTTTGCCGCAGCCAATCCTCCGTGAACTCCATAAAAGTATTGTTAGTTTTTTTTCTAATCCAGAGACCTTCTCAGGGTTTGAAATCATTGCCACTAATGAATCGGACAAAGAACGTCATTACCAAATGCGTGAAAGAGGCTCAAATCCATCTGACTCGCCATTTTTTACATTGATCGATCATTCCGGAGGCCGTGAATTAGATGCGCGGATCAACGCAGAGACCGATCCGCAAGCTAAGGGCGGAGGCTCTGTGTTTACGCTTAACGCTTATTTAGGCCATCAGGCCCCGCTTGAACTTTCGCTGGAGCCTAAACCGGCCAAAGTAAAGACGTGGGCGGACTCCGCGATGGAATTTGGAGCGGCTTTAGCCGATTTGCCCAGACGCCAGGGCGGCAGGCTGCGCCAAATTCATTTTGAGCGCAAAGAAATTATTTCAGTTCGTTTTGGCTTCGATTCTGCCAGCGAGAGGAGACGCGTTTTCATTGCGGTGACGAATTGGGATGAAAATTTGATAGGGGCCTTTGCCATAGAAGCTAGAAAACAGGGTGGGCGTGCTGAATTTGAAAATGGCGGAAAATTGTTGAGAGTTGTGTTTGCGCAGTTGGAATTGATTATTAGCAAGGAAGAGAGGAAAGGTGGAAGGTCGAAGGTGGAAGGTGGAAGGGAAGAGAAGAAAGGAGAAAGAGGAGATGCAAATTCTGCACCTTTGTCATTGCGAGGCAGTGTACCTGCTGACGCCGAAGCAATCTCAAGGACCGTTCTTAACACCGAGGCATTTGAGTCATGGGCTACGCAGAATGCGATTGAACTCTCGCCGCAGGGATTGGCCGCAGAGGTTTTGTTCACCTATCTTACCCGTTTTGAAAAGATGAACCAAGGGACCCTGGATGATCAAAATATTGTCCGGTTGATAGAGAAATATATACTTCCAGGTTTTGCTGAGAAGGTGCGTGCCATGAGCTTGCTGGGAGGTTTTCGGCAGAACACTGGCGAAGGCGTTAGAGAAGAGATAAAAGGAGAAAGAGAGGGGAGCCGATTGAGCAAGGCGCCGGGCCCGGATGATTCTGTTTTCAATATTCCGGCCGACGCCAGAGATTTGAACGAAGTCAGAAAAAAATGGCTTGCGGTTCCATCACGCGATGCCGCTGGCCTGCAAACGCCGTGGGTGCGTGATTATTTTGCCATGCTGCCTTATACGGTGACAACCGCGCAAGAGGCATCGTTGAGATCCGAAGAAATTATTTTGATTCAACAGCATTCGCCCGAGGCAGGCCCTCTGGTGACAATGAAACTGGACTCCAGAAGTAACCAGCCTGAATTGGAATGGGCGTCGACTCTGTTTGACGGCGCCGATATTCGTGATCCTCTGCATTTTGGATTGAGCGAGAAAGCAGGCGAGGGGATAAAAATTCACGCCGGCTACGGCATGATCTTTGGGTCGAAGATCTTTGATCCGAAACAGTTTTTATTCCTGCGCTTTCGGCCTGAAAGCGATAACGGCAAACGTGAATTTTATGTGACGGTCACAGGCGAGATTTTGCCGGCCCTTGCGCGTCATATACGCGAGACATTGGATTTTAGCCAACATTCACGTGAGAAGGTTAGCCTGCTGCTTGATCCCCGCGGCATTGTGGTCGATGGCAAACGTTCGCGCTGGGTTTTCATCGCCGATCAGCCGAATCCTGAAGTGGCTCGTTTATGGCTGCCCGCCGTCACTCTAGATTCTGAACAAAAAAGTTCTGATGTCGGGGCCGGTTCAAAACCGGTCCTCGCCGCTATTAATTTTACCGCGCTGGACCCCGCTCAGAAACTGCAGATTTTAAAACAGGTTCTCGATGACAAGCTGATCCTATTTATCAAAGGGACAAAACCCCAAGCAGAGACCTATGTGACTCCGGATGAATTGCGGCGTATGCAGACCCTTTCGACATCCTATGATGGACGAAAAGCCCAATGGACTGTGACGGCAAGGGTGCTTTATGAGGAGGGTACGGGTTTTCTTGTTTTTAACCGTGAAAAGACATTTATCCGCCTCAAACCGCCGCTTTCGGATGAAGACTACAGGCAGCTGGCCGCGATTGCCTATGTGGATTTTAAGGAAATTGATTATCGTGTTTATATGAAAGGGGAAACAGGTGGAAGGTCGAAGGTGGAAGGTGGAAGGGAAGAAAGGAAAGAAGAAAAGGGAGAGGACACGGGGCCGGCGCCGCGGCTTGCGGATACGGCGTATACCGTGGGTACCGAGGCGGCAGGTAAGATCGATGTGCGTTGGGAAGTGCCTCGTGCGGCTGAAAAAAAAGGGCTTAAGCTGACAAAGGATGACGATGTGGTGTGGCTGCTTCGCACGATGGTGCTCGAAGGGCCTGATCTGAAAGGCCCTGAGCCGGAAGGATTGCGGCCGGCTGTTGTTGGAAATCAGGAAAACCTCATCGTGATTTCCGTGGCCGACCGCCGTTTTAACCACCGGTTTAATCTGCGCCTTAAAATTACGGCTCGGGCGGATGGTCAAGCCGCCGTGCAAATGGATGATCCGGACAGTGCGTATGCTGTTTCTTCTTCAGATTCGGCCGGCAAGGCCTGGAAGGATACGGCTGTTTTCTCAGAATGGATCAGAAGCGATGTTGGGACGTGGCTTTATAAACGGGGCTTCACCGTTCTTCAGATACAGCCGCTTCCGATGCAGCATTATAAACAGGTTTGGCTCGATGCGGGTTTTACGGAGGAACCGGAGGGACTTTACTCTCTTTCTTTAGTTCCGCCCCAAAAACAATCCATTTCCCTGCCTGATAGCGCGCAGGAATCTGCCGCACTTGTAGGGGCCGGTTCCAAACCGGCCCAGACCGCGCTTGTCGCGGAGCAAGACCCTGCGGAAAAACTAGTCGCCTTTATCCAGCGCTCCGGAGCAAAAATTAAATTGCTGGATGATTTTGTCGCGCAGGTACGCGCTTTTGAAGAACTAAGAGCATCTAACAAAACTGTCATTCTGAGGCCGAAGGCCGAAGAATCCCAGAACGAGATCCTTCGCGACGCTCAGGATGACAGATTCGGCCGGCGGCTCGGTCCGGACCATCTTTTTTCGGCCCTTGGCATAGTTTACAAATGGGATACGGGGAACCTTGCCGTGGATCCCTCACAGCGTGAAAGCAGCCTTCAGTATGTCCTCAACAAACTCCAACTTCGGGACCCGGTAAGGAACTCGCGGCTAAGCGACTTTTTTACCCAAGAACTAGACTACATGGAGCCCTATTTACCCGATCCCGCGTTCACGAGAGTGCTCCGTAAACTTTATGAGGACACGGGATATGGAATGAATGAAAATGACATTGCTTTTCTGGCTTTGGAATATTTGGAGATGCTTAATAAAATTACTTCCAGCGGAAATAGTGTGCGGCGTTATGGGACGATCGATCGTCTTGAGATGGCCCGCGAGTTTGCACGCAAGTTTATGGCTGAAGACGTGCCAAAAGGAGAGGGTAGGCCCCCCTCGTTCGCGATGGTAGATCTGCCCCTTTCTGCCTTCAGCTCCAATCTTGTCACGCCAGGGATGCCTTTCTGGAAATCACTGCGCGTGTTTTTGCGTGAGCGCGGCGACTATTGGCAGGAGGAGCAATCGAGAGATCGCGATCCCGGGCCTGACGAGTTTTATGCCAAAGAAGCCCCTGGTTGCAGCATTGGGATCGATCCTGTCGAAGTCCTTTTTGAGTTTCCGGGAGTGAACCTCTTGATTGCCAAGATGGAAAATAAAGGTCTCTTTCCCTTTGCCCTTCCCATTGTTGCGGTAGACGGTAATCCTTTTGCTCTCCCAAACTTTTTCAGCAAAGTCGTTGTACCGGACCCTTATTTTCAATGGATGATCGAAAGCAAAGATATTATCGGGTATGACTATGTGCGGATGGATGATGGGCAGCCCATGTTTGCCTTGTTCCTCCAGCCGGAGCGCTACGGCGCATACCAGGAAAATTTAGAAAAAGCACTCGACGAACTTGCTGCGAAAGGCATCCTTGTTCCTCCCGGCTCCATCAAGATGGGGAACGGCAGGATCGAATTTAATTCGGAAGGAAACAAACAAATACAACTTATCTTTGCCGCTCCATCCGTAAATGCCCCCCTCCCGGCCTCCCCCGGAGAGCACGGGGGAGGAGAGAAGAGCTCCGGGGACACATTACCTAATTCAAAAAATGAATTAAGTAATGTGCCCCCGGATATCCGTGGAATTTCCTCCCCCGTGTTTTTCGGGGGAGGTCAGGTGGGGGAAAAGGCTCCCTCCCAACCTCTCTCCGCCAAGAAGACGGCGGACAAGCCGGAGAACACGGGGGATGAGAATATAGAAACGGTGGTGTCTGGCACCGCTATGCTCACTGCACCACAAACATTCTTCGAAAAACTTTTTGAAGAATTGAAATTAGATCCGCGCTGGAACCGTTTTTCCGGTCCGCCTAACGAGCGCGCATTTTTTAATTTTCTAGAAAATACAAATTTTGCCATCGGCTTTTTGCGCGATCTCGGCAATGCTTCTGCGGACAAACCGGAGATGGTCTTGAATGCGCCCGGCATCGGCGTGCATGTCCTATCGCGAAAAGTCTCCGGAGAAATCTTGCCCCCGCCGTCGTTTGTGGAAACCTATCTCAGAGTGCCCGTACAGCTTGAGGATATCCGGGATTATGCCATCACCTATTACGAGGATGGAAGAATTCCGGCGCTGACCTTTTTCATGAATGAAGCAGAGTTTGAAAAATACAGAAGTACGTATGAGGCCGCGCAGAACAGCCCCGATGCCAATCTACCCGCGACCGCGTTGAAAAGTATACTTACCCGACTCGATGAAGTTATTGGCTGGAACCGGAAATCTATTTTGATCCGCGGGCGCGATGGCATGCAAGTCTGGCTTAATTTTATGCCCCCCCTCCCAGTCTCCCCCGGAAAGCGCGGGGGAGGAGAAAAGAGTCCGGTTGCTGCTTTGACACCTGCATCTCCGGCAATTTCAAAAAATAATTTTGCCGCGCTGTCCCCGCAGGAAAAATGGGATATTTTTAAGAATGTGATTGCGCGTGAGTTTGGCATCAAGCTTGATCCGCAGAAACCCAATGAGGTTTTATTTTCTAATCAGGAGGCTGTCGTGAGAGGACTCTCGTTTGAACCCGACAAAGGATGGGTCAGACGGCTGATTCGAGAACCGGAGCGTACTAGTTTGTATGAAGCATGGAAAGTTGCGGAATGGACCGAAATGGGCCTTCGGGTTCAAGGAGAACGCAAGATCCTGTATGTTTTTTGGGCAGGTGAAGACATGCTCAGTTTTGACGGAAAAGACCTGGACTATGGACTGGCAGATTTTCTTGATGCGGAGGATGAGATTCAGCCGCTGATGTATGAAAACTATCAAGAAGACGGTCCTGCCGTGGACATCCCCCTCCCAACCTCCCCCGAAGAGCGCGGGGGAGGAGCAAAGAGCCCGGCGGCTTCGCTGACTACAGACAAATCCGCTATGTCCCAGCAGGCGAGTCAACCTTTTAACTTTATGGACCGGGGCCCAGCCGTAAAGTTAAAAATTCTGCAAAAGGTGCTGCTCTCCAACGGGATCACGGCCGGGGATGCGGCGATTTTAAAAGCCACAGGTGGTGGATTTCAGCGCATGGAGGCCATTTCTACGGCCCTGGGGTCTTTGAATGAATTGCTGATTGTGGTCAGAGTTGCATTTTTGCAAGGCCGAGGCTTTTTGATTTTTACGCGCGATAAACCGTTTTCCGTGCTGGCGCCGCCGCTTTCCGACGAGCAATTCAGGCAATTGGCCGCCCAGCGCGACTCGAAGGAAATTGATTATCAGGCTTATCTGACACTTGGCAGCACGGCAAATGCGGGAATGACAGGTGAGGCGGGGGGAGATACCGCCGCTTCCAATTCTTTCTTCTATCTCGCCGACAACGCAGTGGATGTGACGACGCTGATGACGAATCAGAAGTTTCCTGCTGATAAAATCGATTTCGTCGATTTGGAGGCTCGGCGTTTTTTTAGGGAAAATGCAGACCGGTATAAAGTTGTACTTTCGGGCACGCCAGGCCGGGGTAACGATTATGTGGCAGGTAAAAATTCCGAGATTCAGTTTTTACTTGTTTATCCGGCTAATGAAAAAGAAGATGTGCCCATTTTTGAATTTACCGAGCAGATTATCCCTGGAGATGAACTGACTGCGCAAATAAAGGCCGAGACGGATGCAGCTGAGGGGGGCTCGATCTTTCGCGTCACCAAAAAAATAGGCGAGACGACTCCTTTGGAACTATCGCTGAGTTCTAAAAAACAAGAACCGGCCGCCGGTAGTAAATGGATCGCGGCGCTGAATCAATGGCTGGGTGCTCCTGACAAAATTACTTTTGCATGGGAGAATATCGTTTCTGTCCGTTTTTCTTACTCTCCTGATACCAACCGGCGTCAGATTAAAATTCAGGTCAAAGACTGGAACGATGCCGTCTTGACTAAGTTTGGGAAAATTGCTCAGGCTCACGGCAGTGCCGTGCCGGTCTTTAGCAAGGGCGGAAACATTTTCTCTCTAGAATTCCGCCAGTTTGATCTTGTGATCACCAACGAGTTGATGAGTCCGTTAGAAAAACTCAGAGTGAGACTCTCTGCCTCCGCAGGCAAGGTCCTGAGGTCCAATGGTCCCTCCCGTGAACGCAGTGAAGCCGTTCTTGCGGCCGACCCCCTCCCGACCTCCCCCGGAAAGCGCGGGGGAGGAGAAGTGCCGGGCGGATTCACGAGCGGCGAAGTGAATGAGATGTTCCGCGGCGCAGAAATCGAAGCCCGGCGCAGCATTCTTTCCTCGAACATCGATCTATTTTTAAGTACCCTGCGGGATATTCCGGCAGGAACCTCTGAATCTCTGACACGGGCTCACAGGAAGGTCTTAAATGTGTCGGCAAAACTGTTGATGAGTGATTTCGAGCAATTGCGCCAGCGGGTCGGCAGCGTGCCTTGGCTGCAGGTCAGCGTGGCTGACGAATTGCGAACAAGGCAAATCGTGCGGGTTTCTGATAGAAAATCCGGAACGGAATATCTAGCGCTTTATTTGACAGCGCTCGGAGACCCCGCTGTCGTCGAAAAACCAGGGGCGATTACTTTAATTCCGTTGACATCGGCAGCCAAGGATTATCTAAAAACAATCACTGTTTCACTCTCTGACAATGAAGTCTTTCGCATTGACTGGGACGCTTTAAAAGAGTTGGAAGTTGGAAGTTCGAAGTTGGAAACTCTTAAGGATCAACAAAGCGCCATTGGAGAGGCTTCAAATTCTTCGAACTTCCAACTTCGAACTTCCAACTTTTCAATTCCAGCCGGAGCCATTTTTCTCGACAAGTTGAAAACAATTCGACAAGATTTTTCAGGCAGAATGGCTGCCATTAAATCGCTCAATGCCGATTTTTCAGGAACGAATCTTCAAGTGGGGCCTGGAACTGACGGCGAGATCCTCATTCGGCCGGTGGAGAAAGACCGGATTAATAGTGCCGGACGCTTTCTAAGAATGTATTGGGAAAATGACGGATTTGCGGTTGGAGCCAATTTGTGGAATAGCGAAAATGCTTTCTTGAGAATCGAAGTTTCGGACAGTCAAGAAAATAGCGGTTTTACTTCGATTATTTTAGAGGATTCCCAAAATCCCCGTAACGACGTGCTCGCCCCCGGTATTCAAATGCCCGCCGGCAGTATTGTGCGCTGGGCTGTTGTTCCTGAGACTGAAGAAACAAAAAGAGAAGTCTATGTGGTTGTGAGTCCGGACAGGCTTCCTTTGCTGGCTTCAATGATCAAACTGGGCGTTATGGAATCTTTCCGCCCCTATGTGACCTTGACGATTGATTCGCGCAGTATTGTGCTGGAAGGCGACAATGCCCGCTGGATTTTTATTTCTGAAACTCCGAACTCCGAAGTGGAAGAGGAAGTTCTTCCGAGAATAGAGCCGTCCAAGCCGCAAGGCTTGGTCGATCGTGCGCGAAGCTGGTGGAGAGGGAGTGTACGGAGTGAGATGAGAGTGACCGGGAAAGTTGGAAGTTGGAAGGGGAAAGGGGAAAGAGGTGGATGGTGGAAGGTGGAAGGTGGAAGGGAAGAGAAGAATGGGGAAAGGAGAAGGGTAAAAGGGGAAAAAGAAAACTGGCTTGCGCTTATATCCGGCTTTAATGCTTTTTCTTCTTCCAACTTCCAACTTCGAACTTCTAACTTCTTTCCTTTCTCCTCCCGTTCGTCATTGCGAGGCAGCGAACAAACTGAAGCCGAAGCAATCTCGCGGGCTCCTCTTTCAACTTCAAATTCTAATTCTTTTCGCTTTCCTTCCACCTTCAACCTTCAACCTTCCACCTCTCTCTCTCCCGCCCGCTCCGAAGTTCGTTCTCCCGTTCCGGTTCCTGCCAACTACGCCGCTCAAGATCCCGAAAAAGTCATTGGCTACTGGCACGTACGTTACGAAGACAGCAACGCGCCGAAAGCAGGAACCCCCAAAGACGTGCGCAACTGGACGCGTTTCTTTTTTGAGAAAAAAGACAATGCGGATCAAACCGGTGAAAGCATTTATACGCTTTCGATCATCAATGATTTTTTTGATCATGCAAAACCATGGTCGGTCGTGGAAATCCGCCGTTCAGCCAAAGAGGGCTTTGATCCGGACAATGTCGATGGGGGCGAAGTCATCGCTAAAGCTGAGTTTAACGGACTTGTTTTTGAAAAACTTGATTTCGCGGAAAATCCGATGCTGCTGCTCGTGCCTTCGACCCAGGCATTGACGGCGGTCTTACAGAAGGGCGGGATCTTGCCTGAGAATTTTGAAGGCACGCAATGGCAGGGCGATCTAGCTGTTGTCTACGAACTCTCAGACGATGAGGGCAACAAACTTGAAACGCCCGTTTTGCCAGTCAAGTTTACTTTCTCTTCCTCCGATGCAGCGGCAATTTTAGAAAAGGGGCCCGGCCCCTTTTCGGGCCCGGCCCCGGCGCTTACGTCCGGCGGTTTTTTTGTTAAGGCGCAGCCGGTTGTGCCTGAGGAACTGCGGGCGGAAATCGAACAAAGTGCGGATGAGTATTTGCGGCAGGGCGGGAACAAAGACTGGGCTTTTTGGAAAAATTTTACCCAGTATGTTTTAGCGGCCGCCCTTTTGGGTGATACGGAACTCTATGAAAAATTTCGCGCGATTGCGCTTGAGGCAGATGAAACGCCTGCCAACCGCAATGGCTGGCTGGCGGATGTGCTGCTGGCCGAAGCCATTCTGAACGGCAAGTCCGAAAAATATTCAGAACTGCTGGTGCTGTCGCTTACGGAAGCCGAAGGTCTCCCCAAGAATCTTCCTCACCGCAAGTTTTTTGTCCTGGTGACCGCTTTTCTCGCCGCCGCCATCAGCGAGGATGAAGCAACGTATCAAGACTACAAACCGGCTATGCTGAATAAGGACCTCTGGGACAATACGTCCTCTTTCTTCTGGGACAAAATTGAAAAGTTAGCCGACAGCATTCTCGCCATCGCGATTCATGAAGGCCGCAGCCCAGACTATGAAACGCAAATGAAGTGGGTATTGGAAGAGCTGATGCCGACTCCGATGAAACAAACGGGCATGGAAGACAATTCTTACGCTTTTGCGCATGTCAGACTGCTTTTGGCGGCCGCGCGAGCCGAAGGGGAAAGCCCTCGGTATGAAGTTTTGCTTGAGCGTGCTGAAAAAGTTTATACCAAAACGACCAATGAAATGGCGCGCCTATGGGGCTGGATTTTGCTGGCAGTTTCCTATGCGGACAACGCTAAAGATTTTAAACATTTTGAAACGGGAGCTTTGAAAAAACTGAATGCGTTTGAAACAAAGGGATCGGTAAAAGCAGTCGCTGCAAGTTTAATTCTTCTTGCCCAGGCGAATCAAAAGAAGGTAGGCAGGGACAGGTCCATTTCCTCTGGACCTGTCCCTGTGCGTCCGGGAACTACCCTCGGGGCCAGTTCAGAATTCGACATTCCTTCCAACGCGGTTGAGATCACGGATATCCGCACGCTGGATGCGACGGCGCGCGATGAATCCAAAAAGAAAGCCGAAGCCATTTTGGCCGGCCTGCCTTATAAGGTCAATACCGACCGAGGCGGTTTTCTTGAGGTCTTGATGCCGGTTACCCAGCCCAATATTTATTTCCCCTACGCTTTTGTTGATGTTGTGGGTAATCCCGCAGGGGGCTATGTTGATTTTCAGGGGGCGTTAGAACATCCCGAAGAGTCTCTTTATAGCGACGCTCGTAAGATCCAATTGCGTGAAGACCGTAAAGACGGAACATGGCAGCTTGCTCTGATGCAGAGCGCTCGACTGAACGCAATGAAAAGAAAAAACACGCATACCCTTGGCCGCGCGCTTTCTATCAAAGCCATTCATGTCGTGCCGGAATCCAATGATTTATATGCGCGCCGAGAAATTTATTTTACGGTTGACCAAATCACGCCGGCCATGGCATCCGCTTTTGCGGACATGATGCGGGATCTGCCGGTCCATATGAGTTTGCATATAACCCCGGCTGGAATTCTGCTTGAAGGCCTATGGCTGAAACTCGTCATTCGCGCCGAAGAAAAAAATCCGCAGATTGAAGACCAACGCTACGGCCGGCTGGCTCTGCCGCCTGAGGTGCGCCGGAAAGTCGTGGATTTCATCGATTATTATTTTAGACAGCGAACTCCAGGGACATGGATCTGGCAGGATTCCGTGGAAGATTTTACGCCGGTCATTGAAGGATTGAAGGCTTACCAGCGTGAGACCCAAACTACCCTGGCAGTCGATGAAATTTATGTGGCGTTGTGGTCGCTTGCGCGTTGGATGACCCCGGTGGAAGTGAACGGTCTTATGATCCATCAACTGAAACTTGAAGAAGTGTTGCAATCGCTCCATGACGATAAAGCCCTGCCGGTTTATGCGGAATTTGTGAGTTTTAGCCGCAAAGTCCGCGGCCTTAGCAATCCGGATAAAGCCCTGTTTTCACAGGATGCCCTATGGAACAAGTTTTCGTTATCCGAATTGACCGAATTAGCCCGGCTCTATCAGATTGAAAAAAAGACGGCCCTGACTGAAGACGATCTGGTCTTGATTGCCGCGCGCTATCTGGATTTATTTTTAAGGGCCGGCGATCTCCTTGTCGAACGTCTGCAGCTTGCGCGCGAAGCCGCGGCAGAGATCGTCAAAAGCCTGTCTTCCGAAATGGTGCCAGGCACCGACCCAAAGGTGCCTGGCACCATTTCGCCTGCCGGCGGAGTGGCAAACACGCTTCCTGCAAAGCTTCTCCAAGACCTGCTGGACGACAGGCGCTGGGATCCTACAATCGCAGAGTCTCCAGCCTACACATTTTTCAATTTTCAGGAAAACACAAACTATGCCATCGGCATTTCTCCGTCTGGTAAAACTCCGCCGCCGGCAAACTGGCCTGAAATTGTCGTCAATTGGCCCGGCGTGGCCGTGCAGATTGGGGCGTTCAAAACCGGAAAAACAATTCCGGAGCCGTCGTTTGACAATACCATTTTAAAAATCTACATTGATCTTGGCGATATCCGCGATTACGCCATCACTTATGACGAGGATGGAAAAAAACCTAAGCTGACATTTTTTTTAGGTATTGGGGCGTTTGAAGAATACACCCACGCCTACTATCTGTCGTCCGCGCTGAAAAACCCGGACCCCAATTTAGCCGCGACGGCGCGGACCTTGATCCAGCCCTATGGCGGCAATGGTCAAATTTTGATTAAGGGTCCTGACGGCATGTCCGTCGTGCTTGATTTTAACCCGCGGTCTGCCGCAGAAACGGTGCCAGGCACCGCCCCAAAGGTGCCTGGCACCGTTTTGAGCGATGCGCCCGATCAGCCCAATACGGCATTTGTCCTGGTACAAAACAACGGCAAGATGATCCTGCGGGGCTCAGACGGCAGTGTGCTTGAACTGCCGGATTTAGGCGGCAACTTGATCCGGTCTTCGGATGAGACCCGCTACGATATCATTGCGGGCGCCGAGGGCCGTCTCGAAGTTTTTTATCCGGTGCAGGACCGCGCGACAGACCAAGAAGCAATTTTTGACGAAAAGGGCCGGCGCAGAACGCCCTGGCTTGCCGAGGAGAATCGCCGTGACTTTAAGGCCATTTATGATGCGGCTGCTCAGTCGACGGATGTTTATTACGATCGAGTGAAAGAGGAGAATGAGGTCGAGATTTTTAAAAATGAAGACCAGAATTCCATTTTTAAAATCGTGGGGCTTTTCTTTGGAATTAATAGAGCGGAAACGTTTGTCAATCCAGAGACCGGCGAAACGCATGTCTTTTTATCCGAGGGCGGCTGGCTGTTTGATCGGGGCCGGCCGGTCAATAGCTGGTCGGGCGCACGCGTTGAACAGATTCCGATTCCCGGCGTTCAGCCGGTTTGGGACGCGCAGGCTAAAAGAGTAGTCGTTTTTCAGCGTGTTCAATTTGTGGACGGCACTTGGGCCATCGCCACCCAGGATAAAATTGTTCAGACATTTCAAAAAGAAATTGTCAGTTTAAAAGCCGTTCAAGACCCCGTCACGGGTGAACCTAAATTATTTTTTGTTCTGGGTGTGCGCTCAACCTCCATTGAGAATGTGATTTATGAGGGCTGGTTTGAGGCCGGTGAATTTAAATATAAACCGCTTGAAACTCCCAAAGGCGCCCGGATTTCCGAGTATATTTTTGCGGCGGCCAACCCCGCCCAAAAGCGGGTTGAAGTTTATTTTTATACCATGGAGCTGGGCGTTCCTGCGGGCCCCCAACAAACAGTCTTCCCCTACCGCTGGCATAATCAATTTGGCTGGCAGAGCGAACAGATCTCTGATCTGACCATTCCGGCACAGTTTGTCGTCGATTCTGCGGGTGATTTGCGCTTATTTTTTCAAGGCGGCGTGGCTCCTGATCGATCCGCATCCCAGAGGATTTTAACCCAGGAGGGACCGGTGACCGCAGAGAATGTTCGGCTATTGCCGGACTGGCAGGCGATCATTGATCCCAAGGGCGGACAGGCGCATGTCTACAGCCTCCAGATAACAGATTCTTCTTCCCGTATTCCCAAGCTCTACCGCGACCGGCAGTGGACCGCAGAGTCTCAGGATGCCGGCATTCTTTTATCCAAAGGCGATATGCCGTTGCGTATTTTTGCTCTGGCGTTGGGGGGGAGAAAAGAGGTGGAAGGTGGAAGGTGGAAGGTGGAAGGAAAAAATGAACCAGAGACGGTGCCAGGTACCGTTTCGCTTCCAGACACGGCTTCTCCTTCGACCTTCGACCTTCGACCTTCCACCTCTCTTACCTCCAGTGCGATCACTCAGCAAACGATCGGCTATCTTGATGTCCAGGATATTCTCCAGACGGGCCTCATGGCCGGCCGGCCTTTTCTGCCGCGTGAAGTCCAGGGCGTTGATGTGCTGGATGTGCTGGAGAAAAAGCTGGGGGCGGTTGATGCGGCTGATGATTCGACGGCTATTTATCGCAAGACGCTAGGACGGCTTTTTATCCTTTTGCGCAGCGGGGCGTGGCAGCAGGAGCAGATGACCGAAAAGGCGCGAACCATCCTGCAGGATCTTGAAAAAGTGCAGGATGCCTCCGGTATTGCCTTGCATTATCAGTTTCTAAGCCAGGCGCGTATGCCTTTTCGGGCCAAAGCCGAGTTAACGCGCTTGAAGTCCGCGACGATCAAAATGGGAAAAATCGCGCGGACCATTCCGGTCCATCGTTTTTCCATCCGGGCTGAAGAACTTCCGGACTTTGACGCTGAACTGCAAACTTTGCTGAACGAAACCCGGTCTGACAGCACGTCTTTCAGCAATTTGGGCTGGCTCATAAAGGCCCTTATTTTATCGGGCCATGCCGAGCAGATTGATCAGCCCGCGGGACAAGCCTTGATTCAGGACGCCCTGCGTCTGGGATTGGCTTCAGCGCCGTTTGATCGCGCGGATGCTTTGTCGGTTTTGCTAGGCGCTCTGGCTGCCGGCGGTTTCAAAAAGCAAATCGATGAACTTCAATTTGACGGCGGCAATCTTTGGCAGGAACTCGAAAATGATATTGAAGCGGTGAAGAGGAAAAACCTCTTATTTTCTACGGCAAAACTTTTGATTGAACTTATGGAGTCTCTACTGGCCGTGGGTGAACAAGACCGGGTGTTTCGTCCTGCGCCGCCGGAAGAGGGCGGGGCAAGTTTGGCGGACGAGACTTTAAGCCTGGCGCTTGCAACGGATATCACCGAAGGCCTGCCGCTGGCATGGATGCGGGCCATGATTCGCGGCGGTCATCCGGAGTTAATCACCCAGCCCCGCGGTGACAGCGGCGAAAATCCGTTGGAATTGGTCGAAAAAAAAATCGCCGCATTAATTCCAGTTCAGCGCGGCGCCGAACTTTACGCATCCCTGGCGCTTCTGCTTGCGCAGGCCGGACGGCTGGATTTGGTTTTTGAAAAACGCTTTTCCGGAACAGACCCTCAAAAAATCGACATGCTCGATTATGCCATCCAGCTTGCCGCAAACGACCCGGAACGTTCGATGCAGGTGATGAATGCGCTGATTTATTTGATTTACCATACTGAAGGAGAGGGTGGAAGGTGGAAGGTGGAAGGTGGAAGGAAAGAGGAGGAGAAAGGAGAAAGGGAAAAGGAAAGAGAAGAAACAGCGCCGGCAGCGATATTAGCGGGCTCTGTGGATAGACTCACTGCCGATGAGCAGTGGGAGATTATCAAAAAATTTCTCCGCAAAGAAATTTCTCAGCCGCTTTTTCGGGATCAGTCAGAGACTTTTTGGGCCTGGGAAGATCCAGCGCCCCCGGGAGGAATCCCCCTGCTGCTCTATCAGCCTGAAACCCATAGGATCGAATGGGTTTGGCAGCACTGGGGAGTAGACGCAGCAGATAAAGAAAAACACCTCATCATGCACTCATGGCCGTTGGGGCCGGCATTGCTGGGCCTCGGAAAGAAGATTAAGGAAGAACAACTGTATCTGCATATCACGGACAGACATAGTGCAACTCAGTACGATCCGGGTCCGCAATACGAGGGCGTTATGTTCGATTTCAAAAACCGCGGCCTAACATGGATCGATCTTTCAGGCCAAAGCTGGGAAGAGTACATGAGGCAAAACAGCATCATCGACATGACCGTGCCTCCGGCCCCGGCGCCTGCCGTCGAACCGGAGTCTGACAAGACGGCCCCTGCTGTCACTTCCAACTTGATAGACGAATGGGATGAATCTGACTTGATAGACGAATGGGATGAATCTGAAAATTTGAACCGTCATGCCGCGGTTAAAAAATTTACGGGTGTTGCCGTCCCGCGGCCCGTGACGCCGCCTGCCGGGGTAGGATTCTCTACTGCCATGGGACCCGTGCGCTTGAGTCCTACGCAAATGGTCGTAGCGAATTATAACAGTCATACGCTGATTTTCTTTGACCTGGTTGACGGCCAATGGAAAGAGGGTCAAGTGATCCGCTCTAAACCCGTCACCGTGGATGGAAGCGCTGTCGTCAGTACGCTTGATAATCCTCAGCAGCCTACGCGTTTGAGTCCCACACAGATGGTCGTGGCGAATGTCAGCAATAACACACTTGTTTTTTTTGATCTTGTGAACGGGAAATGGCAAGCGGGGCAGGTTGTACTCGGCGATAAAGAGGGTTTGCTTTCAATGCCCGACGCACCCGTGCTTCTGAATTCTTCCCAGATGGTTGTAGCAAGTTTTGGCAATGACACACTTGTTTTCTTCGATCTTGTAGACGGGCTTTGGCGGGCCGGGCAGGTCGTCGAGTCTGAAAAAATGACAGCGGGTGATGACGAAGTCGATACGCTTGCCGGCCCTGATAGCCCCATGCGTTTGAGCGAAAAAGAAATTGTCGTAGTCAATGATAGTCCTCAGGCGCTTACTTTTTTAAATTTTGAGGATGGACAATGGAAAGCGACGCAGGTCATGCGCATCGGAAGGAATACTGGCGAAAGTTATCTTGATGCGCCGGTGCGTTTGAGCCCCGTTCAGATGGTGGTGCCGGCAAGCTTTTCTACGCTTAATATTATTGATCTTGTCGGCGGTATATGGCAGACAGGACAAGTCATGCGGTCTGAAAAAATCAAGATCGATGGTATTGAAAGGGATACGCTTTCCGATCCTTTACGGCCGCTGCGTTTGAGCGCCACGCAGATGGTTGTTGCCAATGCCGACAACTATACGTTTGTTTTTTTTAATTTGAAGGGTGGCGCGTGGCGGGCTACACAAGGGGTGCGCCTTCGAACGCTCGGAGACGGGATTGATACCGGGCTTGATCGGCCCGTGCGTCTGGGTGAAACGCAGATCGCTGCGGTGTCGGATAATACGCTCTCGATTGTGGAACTACAGGGTGCAGAACTTGATTCTGCGCATCAGGTCCATTCGTCAGATGCCTTACTGGATAAGATCGCGGTAGTAGAGGGACAGTCTTCCCCTTCCTCTTCTCCTTCCACCTTCCACCTTCCACCTTCCACCTCTGAAGCTGTGCTTGCTGCTTCAAGCGATGCGAATACTGCCGATGTAACCAGTCTTTTTGAAAAACCGCTCGATAAAAACACAGCCGCCAGTGTGATTGCGCAAACCTTAGGAGGTTTGGACGTCGACGTCTGGACGGATAAGGCGGCAGGAGAAACTGAAACGCGTATTCATGCGCGGCCGCGTGCGGAAGACCTGCAGCCGCCCTTTTTTACGGCGGTTTTTGACCGTGAACGAGTGCCGGCGCCTGTGCCTGATCAAGTGCCGGCACCTGTGCCTGATCCTGTGGGGCAGTCTGCTTTTTTTACCGCAAGCATGGATGAAACTCAAGGAGACGCCGCTGTCTGGATTCAAATGGCTTCCCGCTGGGGCGGCTTTCCAGGCTTTGATGCCGAACCCTGGCCCATCGATCTGACGCTTACGCTGAATCATCCGTCGGATGTGAGTCCGGCAGTGCAGGGGAAGAAAAATATGAGCCGTGAGGGCGGACGGCTTCTTGAAACGCTCACTCTTGCCGATCAAAAAGCGCTTGTCAAAGTTCAAGCTGGTTTCCGGAATCGAGGCGGCGAACGCATAAAAATTCTTGTTGCCGAAGTCTCGAGCTGGGACGTCAGTCAAATGCATGCGTTGAATTTTAAATTGCGAGCACTTTCTTTTTTGACCAAGATTCCCGGTGCTCAAGTGACGTTGCGAGACGAAACCCTGGAGGCCGGAGGGGTTTTTCGTGCGGTTTTTCCTTCCTTAGAGCTGACAATTATCCGCAATCCAAAAGCAAAGAGGCCTGGCGCCTCCTCGGTCATAGAAGGGCAGTCCCCTGAGCAGTCTGTGCCCGTAGTGGCAATTCATGAATTGCCACTACAAGATGATAGATCGCGCTCAGCGGTGCTGACTGGCCTGCCGGCAATTCCCAAAGACGCCATCGATGTCACGGAATTGTGGGGGACGAACGATCCGGATGCGCTCAGACGGATTTTGCCCGAAAAACTCCACGGCATTGAAGGGCTTTACAGCCTTCAAGTGAAGAGCCCTTCCGGCGGAGGCTGGAAACCCAGCGCGAGCGATAAAAATCTTTGGATGGGTGCTAGTTACGCCCCGATTGGAGATACAGATTTGCTTGAATTCAATAAACTGCTGGAGTTTGAAACAAATCAGTTTTTCCGGTTAGGCGGAAATCTGGGTCCTAATGATCCGAAACGTGTTCTTGGAAATAATACGCCCTATTTGGGACTGATGCAGGCCTATCAAATGAAGGTAATTTTCCCCAATTGGAACAGGAGGGACTGGGCGTTAGTCTGGCTCAATCTGGGTGGCAAAAAATATATTTCCGTAATGGGTACGCGTGACAATGTGCGCAAGGTGCACCTGGTGCCTGAGAACCCTTCGCAGAAAAGTAAACGTGAAATTCATATCACGGTCGGTCAATTCACGACTCAAATGTTGGAGTCTCTCGCACAAACTTTTGCGCCTGTGTCGACACCCAAAACTGCGCCCGGCGAATATGCTCACGCCCGTGAAAATTCTGACAAAATCCGCGCCATGGTGAGTGCGTATGCGGGCCCGGATGGATTTGTGATTGAAAATGATCTGATTCAATTTGTGATTCATGCGGAAACATTGAACCCGAATATTCAGCGGCAGGTGCTGGCAGGTGAAGAGGTGGAAGGTGGAAGGTGGAAGGTGGAAGGGAAAAGAAGAGAAGATAAAAGCGGGACGGGAGGGGCGCTGTCGGCGGCGATTGATGTGACGGAGTTGTGGGAGACCATGCGCTTTGAAACGGCTAAAGGGATGCTACCACCTCTTTACAGTGTCACCCCTACGCAACCGACGCGAGCCATCCGAGACCTGTACCCTGACGAAGAATTTTTTGAGGCCGTCTACAAGCCTCTTGAAGGAACAAAGGCTCCGAACATGCGTCAGGAAAACAGTTTGCTTGAAAAAGGTCCGCGGACTTTCAGTTTGGGCGGGAAGTTTTTTCTGTGGCCGCAAAGAGAAATTTTTAAATCACCCGTAAATTTTGGCATAGTCAAATTATTCGGCAAGACCGGCGCGGATGATGTGTGGGGGCTTTTTTGGGGGGATTCGGAAGGTGACCCGCGTAACCAATACATGACTGGACTGGGCAATACAAAAGAGGTCATCCGGGTCGAACTGGTGCCCGAAGTTCCGGGCCAAAATAAAAAGCGCGAAATTTATGTGACGATCAAGGAATGGACCCCGGCGATGCTGGCCCAGCTTCAAGAAACTTTTGCAGAAACGCCGGGGTCTGCAAGAGCGAACAAGGTGGCCGGATTTTTAGATGCGCGCCAGCAATCGCATAAAATCCGCAAGCTTGTGTTTGCCGAGGCCGGTCCTGACGGATTTGTTATCGAAAGCAGCTTAATCAAGTTTGTCGTCCGTGCAGAAAAACCGAATTTTGAAATCAAGCGGCAGGTGTTGGCGGAAGGGTGGGAGGAGAAGGGGAAAGGGGAAAGGGAAGAGGTGGAAGGTGGAAGGTGGAAGGTGGAAGGAAAAAGAGAAGCGGGGATAGGGCGTCTGGTGGTGACGGATGAGCCGGTTGAGACGTTTAGTTTTGCGGGGCTGAAACCCGAGGTGAGGGCTGATATTTTACGCTGGCTTGTAGAAAATTCGAGATTGAGAACACCTGTTATTCCTGCAGATTTCAACAAAGCTGACCAAATGCAATCCCTCTGGATCGGGGTTGATGCGACTGGAAGCATGCGGGTGGTGGTATGGATGCGTGATGATGAAGCCCGGCATTTTTATAGAGAATTCTCTGACTCCGGAATGATCTATAGCGCACCACAGACTGAAGAAACGTGGGCGCAGTTCGTTAAGGAAGAAAATCTCGCGGAATTTGATTATCACGAGTATTTTCGTGCCAACGATTTGGAGTTTCCTGATATGGCTTCTTCTCCTTCCACCTTCGACCTTCCACCTTCCACCTCTCTCCCTCCTTCCGCCCTTACATCCGCATCCACGATGACGAAGGTATTTTTTATTTTGGCGCAAACCGCCGAAGGACTATTTGCCGAAGGTTCCGACGGCAGCCGGATTCCCGTCAAACCGCGGGAAGACGGCGCCAGCTTGTGGGGCAAAGACCTGGCGGTTATTGGAGACATTGGCACGGTGCCGTCTGTGTTTTTTATGGTTAAAAAATTGAGTAACGAGCGGCCTCAAGGTCTTTTCGCGCTGGCCAATCAGAATGGGCGGGTGAGCGATTGGTATCCCACTCTTAGCGATCGTCTCGTTATGAATGATTTTTCCGGGTCTGGAAGCTCCAATGTTTTTGCCGTGGTCCAGAGAAGAGACAAACAAAATGCGATCATTGACAAAACCGGACAGCCGGTTACGGATTGGTTTTTAAATATTCAGGGAGCCTCGATTTTAAAAGATCCCAACACCGGCAAAGAGGCTTTGTGGTTTGCGGCCGCAACAGAGCAGGGCTGGGCCGTCTATAACCTGCAGGGAGCGCAGGCGGCTCCGGTAAAGCTGATTCCGGCAGGAGATAACATTCGGCCGGTCTCGGCGCGCAATGCGGTGCTTGTCATGGAGAAAACCGGAAAGGTTAGTGCGTATTTTGAGGTTCAGGGCGGTGATCGCCGCGGCCGGTTTTATACGGTTTTTTCTCTAACATCGATACTGTCGGGCCGGCGGAATAGCGTTGTCAGGCAGGTTTTAGACTGGAGTAAAAACGAAATCGGTTTCAAGGCCGCTATCGATCCGGCCTCTGGTTTTTCGACCGCCGTGGGAAATGTAAAAGATAACCTTGACCGGGTGCAAATGGTGATAAGCGCCGGGCCGCTGCCTTTTCATTTTAAAAGCGTGGGTGAATTGGGTGAACTTAGCGACGATCAGGGAGGCATCGAGCTGATTCCTGATCCTGAAAACAAACGCCTGCGCGTTGTTTTTTCGGCAGTCGACCCGGATGACAAAAGAACAGTTTATGACCAGGACGGCCCGGTGACTTCTCAAGGTTTTACGGCCATCGACAAGATGGAGCAGATTGCGGGACCCGGTGCGCATGTGATTTATTCAGCGCAGCCTGAGGGGACCAAAGGCTGGAATGTGTATATCGATGACCAGCCTCTTTTTCACCGGCAGTTTAAGAAGATTGGGCCGTTTCACCGTATCCAGGACCCCTCAACCGGCGAAGAACTCGTCTTTTTCCTGGCCCAGCGCTACGGCGATAACCAGTGGGCGGTTTTTAATCATAAGGGCTGGTCTGGCCGGTGGTTTGCCGGACGTGATAGCGCCGGTCTCGCGGCGCCGGAACTTTTTTTTGATACGCGCGCGGGCGATATCCGTATTTATACTTTTTCAGACAGCCGAAGTGTCGTGCGTATCGACATGGATGACCCGCGTGATCCCTTGACACAGAAACAATACTCAGGGTTTCTCAATACCGGGATCTGGATTTTGCCCACGGATGATTTTAAAAAAGCAGAGTTCGTTGAAAGCGGCCCGCCTTCCGGCGTTCGCTTCACACAGGCCCGGCCCAAAACGGTTTTTGACATCCCCGGCGAAGCGATTGACTTGAATCCCTTGCGTACATTGCGGCAGCGGCTCATTGTGTCGGCAGGTATGGCCGTGAAACGGCTTGCGCCTCTTTTTGAGGGCTCCTCTTTTGAACCGACGGAACTCGACAACGGCGTGGTCATCGGCCCCCGCGAAAGCCAGCAGAGCGAAAAAGTCCGCTTTGCCACACTGAGTTTCCGAACCGAGATTCTGCAGATCTATTCCACCCTGACGAACGCCAGCACCAAAGGGCCGGTGCGCATGCTTTTGACCGAGGGCAAAACCGATACGGCATCGTTCACGCTGATCCGCCCTGATCAGAAAATACCGGTGCCTCTGATCGAAATGAAACGCTCCGGCATTCTCTCGCTGGCTGTCAATCCCGAAACGTCCGGCGACGTGCGTAGAGAAATTTATCTTACGCTCACGGCAGACGCTTTTCAGGAGCTGGCGCCGAAGCTCAAGGAAATACTCAAAACGCAGACCGATGTTTTGGGCTTGATGATCGACTCTCGAGGCATTGTCATTGATGGCGACGGGGCGCGCTGGGTGATCCGCCCGGACCGGCCGGTGCCTGCTGTTACGCGCGAATGGTTTCAAAAGGGTCCAGTGCAACCGGCGCCAAAAGTGGGAATGTTCGGAAATCTTTTCGGCGGTAAAAAGCCGGTTCCACAGAGCGCTGTAGCGCTCGTACCGGAAAAGGAAAAAGCGGATGTCTTTACACTTCCGCCGGAGTCCGAGACTTACGATTTAAGTCAGTTTAACGTCGATTGGAGCCGGACCTTGCTTGTGGCTGTTGAAACTAATTTTGTCACAGAGCTGCGTAATTACTTTTCCGCATCGCCTTATCAAGTTGAGAAAGGCGATGGTTCCATGATTGCCGTTGTTTCCGTGAAATCGGGCATTAGCGCGCTTGCGGGCGATTTAGCGGACTTTGAATGGAATGACGGACTTCAAATGACTTGGCTATCAGCCCTTGCGGGCAGCGGCGAACAAGAGTTCAATTTTGCATTTGATTATGACACCGCAAAAGATACCGCGACGCTCAACACCTTGTTCCAAGATCAGGTCCAGCCGTCAGAGAATTTGGACATCAAACAATTTTTATCGATGCGTCTCAAGCCTGAGGATGAAAAGGGAAAACGCGTGATGGTTGTGACGGTAACGCAGGCGGTCTTGCCGGTGATCGCGCGTGAAATCCGCAAAATATTCGAGGGCAGAAACCGGCCTGCCGATCTGCTTTTTGACCCGCGCGGCGTTATGATTGACGGGCCGCATTCCCGTTGGATATTCATTGCCGAACAACCCAATCCCGATGTGCCGTATGAACTGCTGCCGAGGGTTGAGGCGCCTAAACCCACGAGCTTCTGGGAAAAAGCGCAGTCGTTTTGGAAAAGTGCGGCCGGCAAGGCCCCCCTCCTAACCTCCCCCGGAGAGCACGGGGGAGGAAAAGCTCCAGCTTCTCCCGGAGAGCACGGGGGAGGAACAAATCCGGCTTTCCCCGAAGAGCGCGGGAGAGGAAAAGATACGGATGCGGGAATCCAAAAAACGCCGCGGGCCGTTTTGGCTTCCGATCAAAGCGTCGATTTGCTCGACACGTTAAACCGTCTTGCAAAACTGCCGGCAAACAAGGATTCTCAGGAAGCCCTAAAAATCTTTGCGGGCCCATGGCGCATGAGTCGTGGCGTGCAAAATAATCTGGCGGTTATAGCAGGCCAGCCTTCGCTTTTATTGAGGCACGAAGCGTTGAGAAATATCGAGCAGCAATGGATTTATATTTATGACGACCCGAGCGGACAAAGCAGTCCGGCAAGCATTTCTCAAAATCCTAAATATCGTCTTACGGTGGAACGCAAAGAAATCTCGGTGTTGAGCCGCGATAATGTCGCGGTCATGGCTTTGGGCGGCAAAGAACCGGTTGGGTTAACGCTGAATGCGGCCGCAGAATTCCAGCCTGGCAAGAAATCGTGGTTTTTTACTATTTCGACCGACCGCAGCCGGTCCAGCGAGACCGTTCCTGTTTTGACGTTTGATATCAACCCCGGCAAAACGTATGGCCAAGGGATGTTGGATAAGCAAGTCGTAACACGTCCGCAGCTGATCCCCATAATTCTTGGAGAACTGTCCAACCTTGCAGGGGTGAGCATGACTCCCGCTTTTCGCGCTGCCGGCAAAAAAACGGAATACCATGTTCATTTGACAGAGTTGACATCGGATGTCCAGTTGGGCATGGATGTCCTTATAAAGACATACCAGGAATATCAATTGCCGGGTACTGCGGTGTGGTCTCCGGAACAACAGCGGCTTGAAGTCGATCACCCTGACGCCCGGTTGATTTTAACGGTGGGTGAGACCAAGCAAAACGAACAGGTCAAAAATGCCCCCCTCCTAACCTCCCCCGGAGAGCGCGGGGGAGGAAAAAATCCTGCTTTCCCCGAAGAGAGCGGGGGAGTAAAGGATAGCGCCGCCAAAAAAGATTCGGCAGATTCGTCCTCCGGCGCAGCGGCGCAAAAAGCGAATTTAATTATTTCGGATATTGACCGACGCAACCGGGCGATTGCGGAAAAAGACGCCTTTATGCGCGATAAGAAAGACCCCTTGTTTTTCCGCTCTTCCATCGAAGATATGGCCGATGTGCTGGCTCTTTATGAAAAACAGACGGGGCAGGTGGTCAGGGAAGAGACGGCCATGCTGATTATTCGCGAAATGATGGATGCCTATAGTGTGAAAACCCGCGGAGCCAAAAAAATCACACAGGCTATTTACGGCTTGCTGGGCCGGCAGGCGTCTGAAAAAGCCATGCAGCATGATCTGGCGGAGCGTTTTATCGCATGGCTGCCGAATATCTACAGCCATCGTGGTCCAAAAATTCCCGATTTTAATATGTTTGTGGGGCTTGCCGCAACTTTTGAAAAAAGTTTCGGCATGCCCTTTTTAAACGGGGACATTATCGAATTGCTTGCCCGGACACTGGATGTGGATCGTATCAAGAGATCAGGACTTGAAGCGATGTTGGAAATGTATCCTGCCATGGCGATGGAAAAATTGGCCGGGCAGCGCCAGAATGCCCCCCTCCTAACCTCCCCCGAAGAGCACGGGGGAGGAACAAATCCGGCTTTCCCCGAAGAGCGCGGGGGAGGAAAAGATAACGCCACTGCTGCAGAAGACCGTTCTTTTTCTCCCCCGCA
>JAHFHF010000108.1 GCA_023247055.1 Candidatus Omnitrophota bacterium | reverse complement strand
GTAACCTGACCAAACAGGTGCGCGGCATTGTCAAAGTCGTGACCGCAGTGGCCGACGGCGACTTGTCGCAAAAATTCGTGCTTGAAGCCAAAGGTGAAGTCGCGGCCTTGGCCGAAACGATCAATAACATGACCGATACGCTGCGCACGTTTGCCGATCAGGTGACGAGCGTGGCCCGCGAAGTCGGTATCGAAGGAAAACTAGGCGGACAAGCCAAGGTGCCGGGTGCTGCCGGTACCTGGAAAGACCTGACCGACAACGTGAACCAGCTGGCCGGAAACTTGACGGCGCAGGTGCGCGCGATTGCCGAGGTTTCCACCGCCGTGACCAAAGGCGACCTGACGCGTTCCATTACGGTCGAAGCCCAGGGAGAAGTGGCCGCGCTCAAAGATAACATTAACTACATGATCGGAAACCTTAAAGAAACGACCCAGAAAAATAACGAGCAAGACTGGCTCAAAACCAATCTGGCTAAATTTTCAGGCATGATGCAAGGGCAGCGCAGTATTGCGGCCGTGGCCCAGCTCATCATGTCCGAATTGACACCGCTGGTCGATGCGCGCCACGGCACTTTTTTCATGATGGAATCAGAGAACAACGAGCCCGTTTTGAAAATGATCGCCAGCTACGCATTCAACAAACGCAAGAATATCGCCAATCAGTTTCACCTTAAAGAAGGGCTGGTTGGGCAATGCGCATTTGAAAAGAAAAGAATTCTTCTGACCCAGGCGCCTGAGGACTATATCACCATCCGTTCAAGCCTGGGCGAAGCCAACCCCAGCAACGTGCTTGTACTGCCAGTGCTGTTTGAAAATGAACTCAAAGCCGTCGTGGAACTGGCCTCGTTCAAACCTTTTTCAGACAACTATCTTAATTTCATCGATCAACTTTCCAGCATTATCGGCGTTACGCTGAACGTGATTTCGTCCAGTATGAGAACCGAGGAATTGCTGCAAGAGGTCAAGCGCTCCAACGCCGAACTCGAAGCGCAAGCCAAGGAACTTGAAGAGAAAGCGAAACTGCTGGAAGTGAAGAACAAGGAAGTCGAACTTGCCAGCGAATCGCTTGAAGAAAAAGCCGAGCAGCTGTCCTTGATCTCGAAATATAAATCCGAATTTTTGGCCAACATGTCGCATGAATTGCGCACGCCGTTAAACAGCCTGCTGATTCTCTCGAAGATTCTGGCCGAGAACAAACAAAAGAATCTCAGCGCGGAGCAGGTCAAGTTTGCGAACACCGTTTATTCAGCCGGCTGCGACTTGCTGGGCCTGATCAATGAGATTCTGGACTTGTCGAAGGTGGAGGCCGGTAAAATCTCGATCGATCCAAAAGAATTTAAACTGGCGGATGTCAAAAGCTATCTCGAGCAGAATTTTGGGCCGGTCGCCGAACACAAAGGCCTGGAATTCGGAATCGACGTTGACCCGAATCTCTCCGGGGTGATGTTTACCGATTTGACCCGTTTGCAGCAGATTTTGAAAAATCTACTGTCCAATGCGTTCAAGTTCACGGAGAAAGGCAAGGTCAATATGCGCATCGCGCTTGACAGCCGCGACCGTGACTTTGGCATCGGCACCCTGAATCAGTGCGATAAAGTCCTGGCCTTTATTGTCACGGACACGGGCATCGGCATTCCGCTGGATAAGCAAAAGCTGATCTTTGAAGCCTTTCAGCAGGCCGACGGAACGACCAGCCGCAAATACGGCGGAACGGGATTGGGGCTGACCATCAGCCGCGAAATCGCCAATCTCTTGGGCGGTGTCATTGACGTTAAAAGTTCGCCCACCGAAGGCAGCACGTTCACGCTCTATCTACCCGAGCGCTATACAGCCAAAGAACCGCTGGGGCGTCAGACGAATCTGGAACAAAGCCGCGATATTCCGCCCTTGCCGGAAAATGCGCATTTTGAAAACACGAAAATCCTGCTGATCGATGACGATGTGCGGAATGTCTACGCCATCCGCAGCGTGCTTGAATCGCGGGGAATTCATGTGCTTTTTGCAGATAATGGCCGCCAAGGCATTGATTTTCTCGCGCAAAAGGAAAACGAGGATGTGGATTTGGTGCTGATGGACATCATGATGCCCGGAATGGATGGTTTTGAAGCCATTCAAACGATCCGCCGCATGGATCTTTATACGGAACTTCCCATTCTGGCGCTAACGGCCAAAGCGATGAAAGGAGACCGAGAAAAGTGCCTGGAGGCAGGAGCATCGGATTACATCACCAAACCGGTGGACCCCGATCAACTGCTTTCGATTATTTACGCATGGATCCATCAACCGACCGCGGCTGAGTAATCTATGGCAGACTCAGAAATCTCAAAAGTTAATATTCTGATTGTCGATGACCGGGCCGATGGGCTGCTCGCCTTAGAGGCCGTACTGACTTCGCCGGAATATCGTCTTATCCAGGCGAGTTCCGGTCAGGATGCTCTCTCGTGTTTGCTGCAATATGAATGTGCCGTTATTCTGCTGGATGTTCAAATGCCGGGCATGGACGGCTTTGAGACCGCTCGCAGGATCCGTGAAAATGAAAACTGGAAAGACCTGCCGATTATTTTTCTGACCGCCATCAACAAAGAAATTGCCCATATTTACCGCGGTTATGAATGCGGCGCGGTGGATTATCTTTTTAAGCCATTCGATCCGGCGATTTTACGGACGAAAGTGGCGGTCTTTGTCGATCTTTTTCGCAAGAACCGGCAAATCAGACAGCAGTCCCAGCTGCTGCGGCGGGAAATGGCTGAGCGGATGCGTGCCCAGAAAAAGATCCTGGAAATCCGGGACCAGGAGCAAAAGCGGATCGGTCAGGACCTCCACGACGGGCTTGCGCAGCAGCTGGCCGGCATTGCCTTTGTGAGTAAAATTCTGCAGCAGAAACTCACCGCCGAGGGATATGCGGAAGCTGAGGAAGCCGGCGAAATTATGGATCTTGTCCGCAAAGCGATCTATGAAACCAAGCGCATTGCACGTGGGTTTTACCCGATCGAATTGGAAAAGCACGGTCTTTTCCCTGCGCTGCAGGAACTGGCCGTCAATACCCAAAAGCAGTTTCTGGTTTCTTGTGAATGCGAATTTGAGGACGCGACGCAAGTCTTTGATTTAGATTTGGCCACACATCTCTACCGCATCAGCCAGGAAGCGGTTCATAACGCCATCAAGCATGGAAAAGCCAAGCGCATTATCATTGCGACGGCAAGATCAAACGGTCATATTGTTTTTTCGATCCGGGATGATGGCCTTGGCTTTCAAAGCAAGGACAAGGACGGTATGGGCATTCAAACCATGAATTACCGTGCGAAGATGATTGGCGCGGCTTTCTCAATCCAGCGTCAGGAAAGCGGAGGGACACTGGTCAGCTGCAGAGTCGAACATGAAGCGGCGCACCTTGCCAAAGTGGGGTAGAGCATGAATCCGGTCGAAGCCGTGACTAAAATTTTGATTGTGGATGATAGCCCGCTGATCCGCAAGTATATTACCCGACTTCTCGAATTGGAACCCGACTTTAAAGTCTGCGGTCAGGCCGAGAACGGCCCGAGCGCTCTGCAAGCCATTGAGGACCAGCGTCCGGACATGGTGCTGGTGGATATTTCTTTCGGCGGCAATGAAGCCGGAATCGACCTGATGCACGCGATCAATGCCAGAGATCCGAATCTCCCCATGCTTGCCATTTCGCTGCACGAAAAAGACCTCTACGGCGACCGCGTTCTGCGCGCGGGGGCCCGGGGCTATTTGATGAAACAGGAGGCTCCCGATCAACTCATTGCGGCCATCCGCCAAATCTTGAAAGGAGACCTGTCTCATGACGGAATGCGCTGAAAGCCAGGAAATCCTGCGTCTCTCGGACGAACTAAAACAGGCCCGCCGCGAAATCGAACAGTTTGCCTCGATAGTCTCCCATGACCTTCAAGAACCCCTTTTAGCCATCACCGGCTATTTAGATTTAGTGAAAATGCAGTATGCGGGGCGTCTCGATCCGGAAGCCCACGAATGGATTAATTTTGCATCGCAGGGCTCGCGGCATTTGAAAAGCCTGCTGGATGATCTTTTGGACTATTCGCGAATCATATCCCGAGGTGCGCCGTTCAAAGCGGCCGCGCTGAATACGGTTTTCAAAAGGGCTATTGCGTCTTTGCAATCGGTTCTCCAAAACTCAGGCGCTGCGATCGTCATTAAAGAAAATTTTCCGGAGATTATCTGCGATGAAAATCAAATTGAGCAAGTTTTTAAAAACCTAATCGAGAACGCGGTGACCTTCCGCGGCCCGCAAAAAACTTTGATTCATATTGAGGTCAAGCCCGATGACGGCGGATGGGTATTTTCAGTCAAAGACAACGGCCCGGGCTTCGAGGCCCAATACGCCTCAGAAGTTTTTAAGTTGTTCCGGCGCCTTGGCCCAGCCCTGAAAGAGGATGGCGGGGGGAATGGCGCAGGATTGGCGATTTGTAAAAAAATCATTGACCGCCATCAGGGCCGTATTTGGGCCGAATCGGAACCCGGAAAAGGCGCCGTTTTTTCTTTTTTTCTCCCTAGCGGCGATGGTTTAAAAACGTCATGACGCTGGAGTTAAAAAAAGCCATGCGAATTGTTCTTACGGATGATGATCCTCATGCGCTCCTATTTTTACAAAAATCGTTTCAGCACTTCGGGGTTTTTTCTGAAATTATTTATCTCAAAAGCGGCGAAGAACTCCTGGATTTCATGGAACACCGTGACCCGCTGCAACAGCAAAAAATCGATTGCCTGCTGCTCGATATGAAAATGCCCGGCAAAAGCGGCCGTGAAACGCTTGAAGCGCTGCGCGCAAACCATTGGGCGGAGGAGACACCGGTGGTCGTGATGTCCCATGGAAGTTATGCGCCCGATATCGAAGCCGTCATGAAATTAGGCGCCTGTGCCTTTTGGCAAAAGCCCGGCAGCCTTGAGGAATATCGCAGCTTTGTTGAGAAAATCAATTCGCTCTTAGACCCGTTTTCCTTTTCGAAAAACTAATCACAGCGTATCTTTTTGCCACAATCCCCGCCGTCTTGGTTGTTCTGCACAGCCTGTCCAAAATTTTAAATATCTATAACTCATTGAAAATAATAATGTTACAGCAAAAACAAAGCTGCTTAGTGCTGGCACGCTACTTGAAGTTAGGCAGGCGAATTTGTATTTCAAATCATTTTTCAAGGAGGCTTTTCAATGAGCAAAATTCTTGGTATCGATTTAGGAACGACCAATTCGTGCATGGCAGTCATGGAGGGCGGCGAACCCAAAGTGATTGCGAATAAAGAAGGCAATCGCACGACGCCTTCGATTGTGGCCTTTACCAAAACTAAAGAACGTTTAGTGGGGCAATCGGCAAAACGTCAGGCTGTCACCAATCCGGAAAACACCATCTTCAGCGCCAAGCGTTTTATCGGTCGCCGTTACGAGGAGGTCAAACACGAGAGCGAACTCGTGCCGTTCCGCGTAAAGGCTGGCAAGCATCAGGAAGCCTTAATCAGCGTTGCGGCCGAAAACCGCGAGTTTACACCGCCTGAAATTTCCGACATGGTTCTGCAAAAGCTGAAAGCCGATGCCGAGGCCTATCTGGGCGAACCGGTCACACAAGCCGTGATTACGGTGCCGGCGTATTTTAATGATTCCCAGCGCCAAGCCACCAAAGATGCGGGCGCGATTGCGGGCCTTGAAGTGCTGCGCATAATCAATGAACCCACCGCGGCCGCGCTGGCTTACGGCCTTGACAAGAAAAAGAACGAGACGATTGCCGTCTATGACCTGGGGGGCGGTACGTTTGACGTTTCCATTCTTGAAATCGGCGACGGCGTGTTCGAAGTCAAAGCCACCAACGGCGACACGCATTTGGGCGGCGATGATTTTGACCAGCGCATTATTGCCTGGCTTGCCGAGGAATTTAAGAAAACCGACGGCATTGACCTTTCGAAAGACCGCATGGCGCTGCAGCGTTTGAAAGAGGCGGCTGAAAAAGCCAAATGCGAACTCTCTTCGTCACAGAGCAGCGAAATTAATCTGCCGTTTATTACGGCCGATCAGTCCGGGCCAAAGCACCTTTTGATCAATCTGACCCGCGCAAAACTCGAGCAGCTGGCCGCTGACCTGATCGAAAAAACCGTAAAGCCCTGCCAAAATGCACTACGGGAT
>JAHFHF010000041.1:5082-27878 GCA_023247055.1 Candidatus Omnitrophota bacterium | reverse complement strand
GATGCCCGCACCGCCCGTAGCCGCGGCAACCACCCCCACGAGGGTGATGCCAAGCTGGATGACGGCCAAGCTGGCTTCGATATTGTCTTTCATGAACGCGGCCGCTTCCGCGCCCGGTTTTTTTTCATTCAAAAGCACGGCAATGCGGGCCCGCGAAAGCGCGGCCAGCGCCATTTCATACGCCGCAAAAACAGCGTTAAAAACCAGCATGACTGCGATGACACTCAGTTCAAATCCAAAAGCCATAGAAAGTAATTCTAGCGGTAAATGCCGCTGTAGAGAAGGACAATCAGGTCCCCAAGGCCGGGCAGGAAGGGCCTTTATTTTCAAGAGCCTTTCTTGTACAATGTCGGCTCTTTCCGGCAGTCTTCCGACCCGCCGGCGGCGGGTTAAACCGGCTTACGGTTTTTGCTGGTGTAGCTCAGTTGGCAAGCGAAGTGTAACGTAGCAGCCCCCGCAGGCTAAGAAGTTTGAAGCCGGAGTGGGGTAGAGCATGCGATCCGCTGTGAGACACAGTTAAAACATGCTGGTGTAGCTCAGTTGGTAGAGCAGCTGTTTTGTAAACAGCGGGTCGGGGGTTCAAATCCCTCCACCAGCTTATTTTGACATTATGGGGAGTTGTCCCGAGCGGCAAAGGGGGCAGACTGTAAATCTGCTGACTTCGGTCTTCACAGGTTCGATTCCTGTACTCCCCACCACTTCTCTATAATCCTCCTGTCCCATTTTCCATTCAAGTTTATCCCCTAGTGTTTCGATGTTTTAAATGAGGCAAAAACGGCCATTGAGGCCATCCAAACCTAATTTTTAGTGCATCATGGGAATAGGGCGCATCCAACGGTGCCGCTCCTAATAAACAAGGGGGAAACTTTATGAAAAATTCACTGAAGGTATTTGCCGTGCTGGCAGTCGCATTACTGCTTTCGGCTTCGACGGCATCCGCGGCCAGTCCGTGGACCATGGAAACAACGTACGGCAAGAAAGTGGCCGGTAAGCTGGATTTCGGCGTCAAGAACCTGCTCGGCGGCTGGATGGCAATATTGCCATGCAAGTCCGGCTGTGATGTCAGCAAAGAAGGCTGTCCGGGTATGTGCTGCGCGAAAAATCTCGGCATGGGTTTGGTCAATGCGGTGGTGTATACAGTGGGCGGCGCGCTGCATGTGGTCACCTTCCCGATCCCCGTAGATGTTCCGCTGCCGAATAATGGAATCCAGATATAAAGACAGTCGTTAGTCTTGAGTTGTGAGCGATGAGTAACAAAGAACCCGGTTCTTTATAGAACCGGGTTCTTTGTTTACCAAGCGACTAGGTTTATAAAAGCGCATGTCTTGTTTTTATAGAGGCTGTTTCCCCGCTTTTTCTGCTTTTTTACTCAAGACTCACAACCCCACGACTCACGACTTAATCGCTACGATTTTCTGCCGTGATTTCTGGCCCGCCAAAATGGTCACAGCCGCCAACGATACTTTGAAAAAACCGGCAAGCAGCCGGCAGACTTCCCTATTGGCTTCGCCATCTTCCGGTGCTGCACGCACGGCGACACGGTAGGTCGATTCGTCCACTTTTTCGACGCCTGGTTTCTTGGCATTCGGCTTACAGAAAATAGTCAGTTTCATTGTAGATTAAATGGGGTTTATTTTTTTTATTTGTCATCGCGGGCCCGTTAAAGTTTAAGGGACGCAGTTCGCCACAAAAGCCCCGGCGAATCCGCCGATCTTTAATGGCGGACAATCTAAACGTTTCTAGATTGCTTCAGCCTCACTTGAGCGTTGCTTCGCAATGACAAAGGAAATAGGAGGCAATCCGAAATCAGTTTTTTTTCTTGCGTGAAGATGTTTTTGGGTCGTCTTTGATCCATAAAGACGAACGCAGCCGGATGACGGCCTCTTTGGCCGATGATCCTTCTACGGCATGTTCCATGCCGTCAAAGACCAGCGCCCATACCGGCAAAAGCAGGGACTGGTCTTCCGCGGAAAAATGCGTTTGCAAAAACCCGGACTTCAATTCAGGCTTCAAACGCTGCCAGGCTCCTTGGGCAGAAAAAGCTTTGGCGAAAAATTCGGCGCTCTGCGCTTCAGTCAGCGGAAGCGCCGTTTCTTTCAATTTTAAAATCGAACGGGCAAAGACGGTTCCTAGGATTGAAAAGAACCCGCCGCTTTCTGAAAAAACCTTCACTTCATCAAGAGCATTGCTGAATTTCTTTTCCCACTGAGGCGCCAGCCAGGCTTGCAGTTGTTCAATCTGCAGTACGGCGCGTTCTGTACGGTCGACTTCGGCCAGCGTCTTGAAATCACGCAGATGAAACGTATGGTCCTGCACAGCTGCGTCATAGCACTGCGGCACCTGCTCAAGCAGGCCTCGGAAAATGAAGGCATAGACCGAATCGAGTGTGTCAAGCATCAGGTCCTGACGGCTTTGCCAATACTGACGGGCTACTGCCGTTGCACGGTCGCGGATCTGCCACAGCCGCGTCGCCGACGTACGGAAAATAGTTTCGAGCCAGCGTTCGCGCAAAAGCTGTGCGGCGGCTTCAAGCTTTCCGCGCGTCAGCATCTCAAGGCCGATGCTGATATACTGGCGCGCCCGGGATACGCCGCGCCAAACTTCGGCTTCGGAAGAAAAATCAAAACCTTCCGCAGCAATGACTTTATTCGAGAGCCAGGCCAGTTCTTCTTCGATACCTTCCAACACCCCTGGGACGTCCGGCTTAAAGAGTAAAAGCGCCTGGTCCAGATAAAGCCCTTCCGAGAGCCTGAGCGCCAAATAATTCGGCATCGGGCCGCCTTCGCTGCGGCCGCCGGCTTTTTCTTTTTTTGGAAACGATTCAAATTCTTCGGCCGTAATGCGGCGGTAAACCCGGCGCGCAGTTTCGACATCGGGAAATCCCCGCTCAGAAAGCCGGATTTCACGCAAGCGGTAAGCCTCTTCTTCGAGCAGATCCCGGTTTTCCGCTAAAAGGCCTTCCACAATCGCGGCGTAGCGGCCACGGTGATTCTCAAATAAAAGTTCCATGACGCGTTTAAACGTATGCAGGCTTTCTTCGGGCACATACATGTGGTATTGGCCGTCGATGGTGAAATAAGGCCGGTCCCCTAAAATTTCGTCAGAAGCATATTCCCAATCCGGCTTCATGACTTCCATGACATTGAGAAAACCGGCGACAAGCGTTTCATGATCAACCGTCAGCAGCCAAGCCAGGGCCTTTTCTGTGCCCGAAGCGAGCAGGGTCTCAATCCAGTCTGCAAATCCCTTTCCATCGGCCCGGTCGCCCTTCCAGCATTCCATGTCGGCAATAAATTGCATCTGCGGCAGAGTGGCGTTTTGAATGACCTCAGAGCGTTCTTCGATGTCCATTTCACGGGTAATCAGGTACAGCTCTTCTTGCGACATGGAGCGCACCAGTTTGGCGGGGTCGTGGGAACGGATCAAAAGTTCCCCTTTTTCCGCAAACGAACATTGGCGAAAAAGGGTCTCCTGTTCCTCGGGAGTCATCTTCTCGAATTTTTCACGGTCAATGGTCATATTTATGAAGGCAGGCTGCCTCTCCTAAGGCGGGTATTATAGGGAAAACCCCTCAACATGGAAATAGTCGTCCTTTTGGAAGATCGCTTCCACGTTTATCCCAAGTGTTCTAAGGCCGGCCGCCTTTTTAAAATTTTGAAGAAAGATCAATTTAGCGTAAAAAAGCACATTTGACCCCGGCGCATTGCAAGCACACCTCTTCCATGGCATGCTTCAAAATAAGCACAAAAGAAGCCTCAATTTTAAGAAAGGATTCATCCCGCATGGAAAAAACTCTTGGATGCCTGTTTCAAAATAGCCATAAATTCTTTCGTTCGATTTTATCCATCTTTTTAATCATGACCCAAGTTTCTTTTCCGCTTTATGCCGATGGCGGAGTTGCGCTCATGGCACCTGCCGTATCCCCGGACGAATCGAATAACACGGCAACACCCCAGGCCATTCAGGAAAGCGATACGGCCAACGCCGTGCCCGCGATACCCGCAGAACGCTTTGAGGATTTTATGAATACGGGTCCTCTGAGCGCGGCCGACGAATCCGAGGATGAAGATTTTCCTGTTGTCACAAACGGCGAGGAAGAATCTGAGAACGAGGACTTCCCTGAAGTTACCAATGACAGCGACGCCGAGGAATCTGAAACTAGCCGCGTTTTGATTTTTCCATCCACGCACCATGCAGGCGCGCAAATCCAAGTCGACTTGGAGTCGAAGGGAATCACGGTCACTTATGGTACAGACAGCCCCGCGCTGCAGGGAGATTTCATAATCGATGACCAGTTTGCCAGGGCCGGGAAACCGGTCTCTTTGAACGCCGAATTGGCCGGCAAGATTGCCGAAGTCGTGGATAGAACGCTGCATGAATTTGAAGTTGGATTTTTAAATACGACGGAGTTTCATGTCCAATACGAATACGATTCGCCTGGAAGCGAAGACTTTGACCCCAATGCGGACTACGGCATTTTCAGAGTACTTGCGCAAGAAGGCCCCAATCATTTCAATATCACCAGGGGCAAAAATACCACCTATGATGCCGCCGGAAATCTGACTTATGGCGCAGTCTCCCGCAATGATGACAAGTATGAGAGCATGAATTTTAATTTTATCGATCAAACCTTCGATTATTTAGGCGACAACACAGGAGAGCGCTTCAAATTTTTTAACGTTCCGCACGCGGGCTTTCTCTCGTCACAACTGCTGGATGTTCTCAGACCGCATGCGAGCATGCTGCGGGATCATGTCCGCGCCGGCGGCACACTGAGCACTGCAGTGGATGCGGCGCTTGAAAATTACACGTTGACGCTTTCATCGTCAACGGGGGCCGTGCAAAAAACGCTCATCGTCAATATTCCGGGACAGCGTCTTTATGCTTTCACCGGAGACCAGCTTACTGTCTCAGACAACAGCGTGCCCACCCAGCCTCGGGCCTTGGCAACGATCACCATGACGGACGGTATTTTGCCTTTGGATCCAGCGGTTTTTGACCACTTAATCAACCTTTTATTTTCTTTTTATGGAAATCCGCTGGCACAAACGCCCATCCGTTTTGAATTCGGACCTGATCTGGGGGATACTGCTTTCTATTACTTCCACGTCGGCGATGAAAGCATAGGTGCGGATTTTCTAGAAATCTCCCGCAACGAAGACTCCTCCATTACGCTCGAAGCCTTTTGGCCCAACCCCGAAGGAGGCCCCTATTACACCGTTGGGATCGAAGGAAACCAGCTATCGCTGATCACTTATAGCAACAATTTTCGTGAAGTTTTTTTACTGGCAAACGTTGATGTTACTGGAAACGTGAACGTCGAGGTCAGCCGTGTTGCCCTGGCCGCTGCTCAATACCACGACATGCACCAGCACCTGCGGCAAATTCACATGGACATGCGCTTCGATGCTTCTTTGAACCTTTACGTGATGCGGGTCGTGGAGCCACAAAACACCGGCGCGCCGATCCTTTACCTGAATGCCTCCGGTGAAGTGATCCGCACCGAAGAAGCCGTAATTCCGCCCGAGGAACTGGAACGGCGCGCGGCCGAAGCCCGGCTGGCTTTCGTGCGTGAACACTTAGGCGTACAGAGTTTTCCCTATGGCATCGTCGAAGGCACGGACAGCCAGGGCCGCAAAACTTTGCACGTCAATAAGACCAATGGCGCTGCCGGAACTCAATCCATGGATTTTATCTTTGATAATCAAAACCGCATCGCCGTCATTCAACGAAATCTTTTTGATTCCTATTTTGCCTCTACAGATACCCGGATTAATTTTTATTATCCGGCAGACGGCAGTCCTGCCTACTTTACAGTCCTTCATGGCGCCAACAATGACCGTCTGCTCGCCCATGTTGAGTTTGAAGATCCGCTGCCAAACGCCGCTGCTCTGCGCGCTTTCATCCTCAAACAAACGGAGATCGAGCGCGTGACCGATCCCTACGTTCCGGCCCATACTTCCGGCACTTTATTCAAGCGTCTTTCGGATGCTCCGGACATTTACCGCATCGAAACCACCGGCATGCCGCAGCATTTCTTTACGGTCAAGCTGACGGAAAGCACCAATTTCGCCGGGCAAGTAAGCTATGCCGCATCGATTGTTTCTTACGACATACGCCATGCTCCCAATTTTGCGCTTGGCGGTTACGAACAACTCGATTTTCATTTCGATTTTACTCCCGAGCCTGGACGCATCGACACCATCACTCATTTCAGCATTCATTTTTCTACAGGCGCTGAAATCATTCAGGGAAAAATCATCGGCGGCTTGGGGGCTCCTTTATTACAGACCTATCTGCAAAACATCGACAGCGCCTTGACTTATTTTGGGAAATCCGCTCCGGAATCTGGAGAGTTTTATGTTTCAGATCGCGAGGCCGGATTTTCAAACTTGAATTCTGTGAGCCATAATCTTTCTCTGGATAGCGCCGGACGTATCACCCTTTACCGCATCGTGGATTCACAGCGCAATGAAGTCATGGCGTATGGTTACGGCGCAGACGGCACGTTCGTCATTGAAAAACAACATTACAATCCCAATTCTCAGGAGACACTTTTAAGGGTCAGCCTGCCAGTCCCCCCTGATATCACCCGACCGGCCGGAATCGAACTGATTCAAGCCGCGGAACGGCTGCTCACTTTCTATAACGGTGCCATTTCAAACACCACAACTGTGACTGCGGAATATAGCGGGGGCGATCCCTATCTCGGCATTTCCTTCCGCGTCGGGGATACTGAGCATGGCAACTATGAGTATTTGGACTTCTCCGTAGATCCCGTTGTACAGCTGAACTCTTTTGGATCTATCGCCGCCTACAGAGATGTTTATAGCGTCTTACTGTCGGATCAAGCCATTTTAAGCTTTCCGGACCGTGGCGGCGAAGTTCTGCGCGCCGCGCTGGAAGGTTCATTCAACAAAGGCACCGTGGACGTCATGACTTCCATCTTTGAATTTTACGGTGGCAGGCCGATGCCGGAGGACCGCTCCGTAGAAATTTCATCTGAAAATGTTTTGGGCCTGGAACTTTATTATGCCGTCATCCGCACCGAGGACGCCGAGGATTCTCTCCGGTTTTCAGCAAATCCAGAGATCGTGATCAACGATTTCACGCACCTGGTCAGCGGCCAGCCAAGAATTCTTGCGACTTTCTTAAACGAAAACGATCAAAAAATAATCCGGGTGCAGAAACAGACAGGCAGCGTCTTGGAAACGATTATTCAAGCCGCCTATGCGGACATACCGGCCATGCAAGCTGTCCAGGTGCTGCTCGCAGGCGCCGCGCAGTATAATGACATACTCCCCTCAGAGGCTTCAGTCGTTTTGACATTCGAGGGTGTTCTCTACCACCTGAGCGTGACTGTTAACGATGAAACCAAGCATTTTTACTTCGGCGTGACACCGGATGGACGCGACGTTGTCCTCAAACTGGTGACGAACATCCTTCCGACGCCGGAAAACCTTCAGAGACTGATTCAAATTTCTGAGACCGGCCGGCGGATTGCGGGAAACCGTTTACCCGCAGACGTCCTCCCTGCCATCACTGAAAATTCATTCAGCTTTGTCAATGGCGGCGCTTCTTATCAACTCAATTTTGACGCCAATGGCCAGCCTGTGGATTCCATCTATGCTGCCGACGGCCGCATCTCCTTATTTGAAATCCAAAATGGCGGAGAAATTGAAATTGTCTCTGCCAGCTACAATGGCCGGGTCAATGAGGCGTTGATCAACGCATTACATACGGGTGCCGGCTTCTTCGGCGATGACCTGCAAAATGAAGATGCCCAAGCCGCAATTCGTTTGAATGCCGGCCAATTCATCCTAGAAATCACGACGCCTTCCAGCACCAAAACCCTGGCTTTGGACGACCAGGCCCAGATTGTTTCGTATCGCGTTTTCACTCCCGAGAGTTTTACGAACGATGCGGCATCTTATCTCTTTGAAGGCGGAACGCTCACGGTGCGCAATGAAAGTTATAACTTTGAGGGCTTTGATAATACGCTCGTACGCATCCAACTCCCTGCCGGCGAATTGCGCTCCGACGTTTCCGGATTGATCAAGGCCATTGATCAACTCGCAATTTTTTACCGGATGTCTATTTTCACGGGCAACAATATCCCCGAGGGCGCCGTTGTACGTCTTGAAAACAGTGGTAACGGATATATCTTTCACGTTGAGGGTGATGAGGCTTCTGACGTTATTGAAATGGCCGATACAGCGGAAGGCATTGTCATTACAAAATTTACCCGCATAGAAAATGGCGCGGAGATTTTCCGCGTAGATGCGATATCCGGTCAGCTTTCACTGGTGCGTCAGGAAGCGGTTGTCTTCACGGCTTCGCTGACAGGCGATTTTACGCGGGCTGCGGCCGAAATTATGCTGACAGCCGCTGTATTTTACGGCGGTCAAATGCCTGCCGGCAGCAGCATGGACATTTTGTTTTTCAACTTTTTCGGCGGCTTTTTTGATGTCACCGTCCATGGCGCTGACTTTGAAGATTCCTTTGGGTTTGCATTAACACCGGCCGCCGAGTTGTCCCATTACTCACGCAGTGTCAATGGACAGATTGTTATAGATGCACTCTTTTACTCGGAAATCGACCCTGTCACAGCAACTAGCCGGAACATAGTTTCGGTTTCAAAAATAGTCGACAGTGGTGTTATTGAACTAATTACGGCGGCTTATCCCGGCGAGGCCAGCCTGCAAATTGTTCAGATCCTGCGTGCCGTTGCGGCATCCTACAATGATCAAGTCCCCCCTGACGCCGTGGTCACGCTGATGCTTGGCGCAGCCCCGCAGGTGCGCATCACGACCGCCGACGAAAGACGTGACATTTTCTTCAATGACCAGGGACAAATTGTGCGGACAGAAGCCGTATTCACTGACCCTGTAACCCATTACACGTATACTTACACTTCAGCCAATCGCCGCCTTAAAATCACCAACGACTCAACGCCTGCGGCGACTCTGGCGACGATTACAGTGCCTGCGGCACCGCTCTCCTTCAATGTGTCGGACCTGAATGCAGCCGCTTCTCACATGTTAACCTTTTTTGGCGGCTCCAATCTCTCAGTCTCTGTGACTTACTCACAGCAGAATAATGAGTTTACTTTCAGCCGGACAGTGCCGGGAGGAACGGAGCGTTTACGTGTAGCGCAGGGAACCGATGGACAATTTCTTCCGGCGGGCTTCACGCGTACGGATGCCAATAACACCGTGGTTTTTTCCGGGCAATTTACGGGAACCACGCGTACCCAGGTCGACGTTATTTTTTTCAGGTCAAATATCCGGACGACTTTCCACACAACCTTTTTCAGTTCTTTCACGCTGCAGGCCCTTGAAGTTATCCGTGCGGCGGCTTTACTGTCCGGCGGTTCTGATCCTGTCCTTACGTATCTGCCTGAAAGCGCAGAATTCCGGGTTGATTTTGCGACCGGCACAGGCCAAAGCACGCGTTTTTATTATTCGGCCGCCGGCCAGTTTTTGCGCCATGAACTGACACGCTCCTTTGGCCAGCGCTCATTTGTGCTGTCTTCGACCAGCAGCGAAGTCATTGTTTATGGTTCCGCCAATTTTGATCCTGCGACAGAACTGACCCGCATTCGCCTCGCGAACGTCGATATGTCTTATGCTGTTTCGGCGTTGAATGCCACGGTCATTGAAAGTTTCGTTTCGTTTTACAAAGCCACGGATCTTACGGGCGCATCCATCGTGTTAAGCCAAAGCGGCACGGGCTCGCAGGTTTTTTTAACTTTCGCAGTCACTTACGCGAACGGCGATACCTCGCGGCTGAGCTATAACCGCAATGATCCCAGAAATCCGACGTTTATCCATACCAGCCAGGGAACAACCATCACTCTCAATTACCTCATCTACGATGTGCCGAGGCGGCAGGAAATCGGTTATCGTGTCTACGTGCAAGTAGGCAGCGGCAATGTCGCCAGCCTGCCTATGGATATTCGCTTCAATGTCAACCCGAATACGGAAAAAGCCGTTCAGGCGCTTTTTGACAGCGTGCGTTTCTTTCAACCGGCGTTTGCGCAAGACGGCCTTATCACCATCAACAAGGTGAATGGACAGGATGACTATACCAGCAGCATGGTTTCATTCGCAGGCTCCGCAAGTCCTGTTCTCAATTTTTCAACCGCGGGTGGTTTTCAAGCCTCGGTTACTTTCCAGGATAGCCAGCTGCGCCAATATACTTATTCCAGCGACGGCACACTCATCGTGCAGAGCAGCACCACGCCTCGGGTCGAAATTTTCCGGACCCGCCTTAACAATTTTACGATGCCGAATACCGAGCTTCTGATCAGTCTGGTGAACAACCTGATGGCACTCCAGAATGGCCAAATACCCAGCGGCCCGCTTGAAGTTCAAACGCTTGCAAACGGAAACCGTCTACTGAGTATCACCGTGGACGGTGAAACAACCCATTTGTATTTTGGAACAACCCCGAATGGCGGCAGTTTTTTTAATTCATTCAGGCTGGCGGCAGGTGTGGAACTGACTGCTGAGAATCTTTCGTCCATAATCTCGATCATGGAAACCGGCCGCAGAATCGCAGGTAGCCGTTTGACCGCCGGCATAATTCCCGTCATCAGTGAAAACTCATTCAGCTTTGGCGCTGGCGGCACGCTCTATCAACTCAATTTTGATGCCAATGGCCAGCCCGTGGATTCCATTTATGCCGCTAACGGCCAGATCTCTCTTTCCACCATTGTAAACGGCTTGGAAGTCGGGGTTCTCTCTGCAAGCTACGAAGGGCCCGTTGATCAAACGTTGATTAGCGCACTGCGCGCCGGAAAAGAATTTTTTGGCAGTGAATTAGAAATGGACAATGCTGCGACGGCAATCCGTTTTGATCTGGCACAAAACCAGTTCATTTTCGAAGTCACCCTTTCTAGCGGTAATTTCGAAGATGACCCCTTCACCACCAAGACTTTGACCTTGGACACTGCTGGAAAAATTATAAGTTATAAAGTTTTTACGTCGGCAGTGCCGGGGGTTAGCAATGCGGCATCTTATCTTTTCGAAAATGGCACGCTCATCGTGAGCAATGAAACCTTCAATGCCGAACTGGTCCGTATCCAACTGCCCAAAGGCGAACTTTATTCCGATATTTCCGGACTGATCGCGGCCATTGATCAACTGGCCATTTTTTATTCCCTGTCCGTTTTTAACGGCAATACCGTCCCGGCCCATGCTACCCTGCGCCTCGAATACCGCAGCTCTATCCCCAATCCGGACGGATATGTTTTTCACGCTGAGAATACAGCTGGCTCAGACCGTCTTGAGATTGCCCCTATGGCGGATGGCGCAGCGATCACAAGCTATACGCGTTTTGAAAACGGCATTGAAATCCACAGTGCCGAGTTGTCCGGCAATCAACTCTCCTTAATCCAGCAAGGAACTACTCTTCTTACGGCGACCCTGACAGGCGGTTTTATACGGGAGGCGGTTGAGGCCATGCGCTCGACCGATGCATTTTATAACGGTGATGTGCCTGGCTCGGTGGATATTTCTTCGGAGGGTATTTCGGGGTTTAATACCCTTAATGTCAACGTCCATGCCGACGGCGCAGAGGATTCTCTGGGCTTTGTTGCGGATCTTTTTACAGATAATCCCGGTCCTGTCCTCCGCGATTACACACACATCGTCAACAGCCAACCTCGTGTGGTTGCGACCTTTCTCAGCGAAGACGGTCAAAACAGCATCCGGATGCAAAGACAAAATGGCAATGCTTCGGAAACGATTATTGAGGCGGCCTACGCGGATGCCCCGACGGCACAAGCCGTCCAAGCGCTTCTTGCCGGCGTTGAGTTTTTTGGCGGCCAGGTGCCGGCAGACGCTACTGAAAGCGAACTTCTTTTTGACGCTGGGACAAATATGTTCACCTTGAACGTGGATGCTTCCGCAGGAGAAAATGAAATTTCCACCGTCAGAACTTTGAATATCGACGCCCAGGGTCAAATTGTCAATTACCGCGTTCTCGTCTCTGGCCCAGACGGCATGAAGTCTTATCTTTTCTTATCCAGCGGCACTGTCATTGTGCGCGATGAAAGCGCGCCCAACGGCGGCCGTGAAATTCTGCGCTTCAACCGGCCTGAAGGCGATATTCAGGAGGCTGCGGACCGTTTGATGCAAGCCGCTGATGCATTGAGGTCTTTTTACAGCCAGAACGTTCCGACACCCCTGCGTGTCGAATACAACGCCGAAAACATTGATCTCGGCATTTATTTCTATGTGGGCAATGAAAACCAGGAATTTGATTACTTTGAATTTATCACCGATCCCGAAGTTAGCTTGGCACGCATTGTCCACATTGCAAACCATCATGAGATTTACCGCGTCGATCTGCTTTCGCCACAGAGCCTGACCCTGGTGAGTTATGGTCTCCAGGCCGGCCAGCAAACATCAGTCGGATTTACACTCCCGGCCGGAGCGGCAATCACACCGGCACTGCTTGCTATGCTGAACAAAATTGCACCTTTGCATGCCGGCGGTAACGCAGTCATTGCAGCAATCACACCATCCGTAACAACGACTGAACTACGGGTTTCAGCACCCACTGCTTATATCATTACCTTCGATACGGCCACAGGCAATCTCAGAAACCTCAAATTTACAAGACCACAAGGAACCACAACGTTTACGCTGCCGGCTGGTGCAGCTTTCAGCCCGGCACTTCTCGTCGCATTGCAGCAAGCCGCGGTAATTCAAACCGGATCCATTTCGATCACAAATCCCCCTCTTTCAGACACGGGCGCTTTGACCCTCAACTTCACTTCAGGAACCTATACCTACTACGTGATGATTCGGACAAGCGAACCAACGCCGGTTCTGCAGCGCATCTTCAAAATAAATGGACAGAATATCCAAATCCTCAACGGTACTCTTGGAACGCAAGCCACTGCAGCTCTGCCGCTGAATACGGTCGTCAACAACACATTGCTTGCGGCATTGGATCAGACGGCGCCTTTCCACCAGGGTGGAAGCTTGACGATATCGTCCGTCCCTTCAACCGTGGGAACCACTTTCATGTTACAAGTTCAGTCGAGTACTGCCAATTACAGCATTGCCTTCAATATCACCCCCGCGGGCTTGACGCTCAAAGACATCACGTTTACAAGAACACAAGGGACTGCAACATTTACGCTGCCGCTGAATACTACTTTTAGTCCTGCACTTCTTGTGGCATTGAAGCAAGCCGCAACGATTCAGAGCGGAACCATGGCGGTCACAGACGCCTCTCTTTCTGACGCAGGCGCTTTGACCCTCAATTTCACATCGGGGATCTACACCTACTATGTAATGATTCGGACAAGCGGGGCAACGCCGGTCCTGCAGCGCATCTTCAAAAAGAACGGACAAAACATCCAAATCCTCGATAGTACTCTTGGAACGCAAGCTGCCGCGGCTCTGCCATCGGGGACGACCATCAACAACACCCTGCTTTCGGCATTGGATCAGATGGCGCCTCTCCACCAGGGCGGAACCTTGACGATATCGTCCGCCCCTTCAACCGTGGGAACCACTTTCACGTTACAAGTTCAGTCGAGTACTGCCAATTACAGCATTGCTTTTTTTATCAGCGCCACAGGCTTGACGCTCAAAGACATCACGTTTACAAGACCGCAAGGAACCACAGCGTTTATGCTGCCGGCTAATCCAGCTTTCAGTCCGGCACTACTCGCCGCATTGCAGCAAGCTGCGACAATTCAGACCGGATTTATTACGATCACAAATCCTCCTCTTTCAGACGCAGGCGCTTTGACCCTCAATTTCACTTCAGGAACCTATACCTACTACGTGATGATTCGGGCAAGCGGAGCAACGCCGGTCCTGCAGCGCATCTTCAAAAAGAATGGGCAAAACATCCAAATCCTCGATAGTACTCTTGGAATGCAAGCCACCGCGGCTCTGCCATCGGGCACGACCGTCAACAACACCCTGCTCGCGGCGTTGGATCAGATAGCGCCTCTCCACCAGGGCGGAACCTTGACGATATCGTCCGCCCCTTCAACCGTGGGAACCACTTTCACGTTACAAGTTCAGTCGAGCATCGCCAATTACAGCATTGCCTTCAATATCACTTCCACGGGTTTAACATTCAAAGACATCAAATTCACAAGAACACAAGGAACCACAACATTTACACTGCCGGCTGGTACAGCTTTCAGTCCGGCACTCCTGGTCGCATTACAGCAAGCCTCAACGATCCAGACCGGATCCATTGTGGTCGCAGGCACCACTTCAGACACAGGCGCTTTGACCCTCAACTTCACTTCAGGAACCTATACCTACTACGTGATGATTCGGACAAGCGGACCAACGCCGGTTCTGCAGCGCATCTTCAAAAAGAATGGGCAGAATATCCAAATCCTCAACAGCGCTCTTGGAACGCAAGCTACTGCGGCGCTAGCATCGGGCACAACCGTCAACAACACCCTGCTTGCTGCGTTGGATCAGATGGCGCCTCTCCACCAGGGCGGAAATTTGACGATATCGTCGCTCCCTTCAACCGCAGGAAATATTTTCACATTGCAGGTTCAGTCGAGCGCTGCCAATTACAGCATTGCCTTCAATATCACTCCTACGGGCTTGACGTTCAAAGACATCAAATTTACAGGAGCGCAAGGAACAACAACGCTTACCCTGCCGGCAAACACAACGTTTAGCGCCAATCTGCTCACGGCATTGAAGCAAACCGCCGCTTTCTATCAAAGCGGCAGTGTCACAATCGACGCTATCTCCGGGGCAAACACTGCGCTAGAACTTACAACCCACATTGCGGGATCAAACAGAATTTTGAAGCTGACTTACAACACGACAGGCGCGGCTCCGGGCCTGCTTCGCATTGAGAAAACGGCCCCTTCTCCGTACCGCAAAATCGTGGTGAATTCTACAACCACTACAACCAACAGAATCAGTGTCTTCAGCTCCTCAACGTCAACAACGCCACTCCCACAATACAATAATGTCAGCGTTCCCAATCCACTGACTTTAGCTTATCTTCTCAGTAATCAGATAATCACCTAGTCTCAAAAACGCCTTTCCTATTCCGGGGACACAATACTTAATTGGGAATTAAGTATTGTGTCCCTGAATTACCCCCGCTACACTATTCGCTTATGCACGGCCGGACATGCCAAGGTGCCTGGCACCTTTTGTTATTTTTGTTGATCGTTCAAACCGGCTGTATTCATCATTACCCCATGAGCGAAGAAATAAAATTCATGAATCTTCAGCATCCGCAATTTAAATTTATCCGTGAAGCCGGCGGTATTGCGGAATACGAATTGCTTTCCAACGGCCTGAAAGTTCTTCTCAAAGAAGACCGCTCGTCCCCCGTTGTCACGGTCATGGTGACTTATCTGGTGGGTTCGCGTGAAGAATCGGACGGACGGCGCGGGGCTGCGCATCTGCTGGAACACATGATGTTTAAAGGCACCGAGCGGTATCAGAAACAAAAAGGCACGGCCATTCCGGCGGTGCTTCAGCGCGTCGGGGCGCACATGAACGCCAGCACGTGGACGGACGGGACGAACTATTACGAGACGCTGCCCAGCGACCAGCTTGACCTTGCGCTGGATATTGAGTCGGCGCGCATGCGCGGCTCGCTTTTCCGCGAAGAGGACTTGGCGTCAGAAATGCACGTGGTGCATAGTGAACTGGAAAAAATTGAAAACTCCCCATTTGCCATGCTCGACCAGGCGCTTTGGGGTACGGCTTTTACCAGCCATCCTTACCATTTTCCGGTCATTGGCTGGCGCAAAGACATTGAAGACACCAGCGCGCGCGACCTCAAACAATTCTACGATACGTATTACTGGCCCAATAACGCCGTGCTGGCCGTGATCGGCAGCTATGCCCCTGCACAAATTCTTGAAAAAATCGCAAAATCTTTCGGTGGCCTTGGCCGCAGCCCGCAGCCTATTCCGTCCATGACGCTGGTAGAGCCGGAACAAACCGCCCAGCGCCATACCGAAGTGCGCCGCGAAGACCGCACGGAATCTGTGGTCGTGGCCCACAAAACCCCGGGTCTGACGCATCCGGATGCCGCTGCGCTGGAAGTCCTGGCAATGATTCTCACGAGCGGGAAAAACAGCCGCCTTTACCGCGAGTTGATCAACCGGGGTCTGGCTGTCGACATCCGCGTGGACGCTTCTAAATCGCGGGACCCCGGCATGTTCATGGCCCAGGCCATTCTGTCACCGGGCGTGCCGCATGACGAAATCCGCGAACGCATTCTCAAAGTGTATGACAAAATCCGCCAGGACGGCATCTCCGCCGAAGAACTGGCCAATGCCAAAACCCAGCTTGAAACACACATTCTTTTTTCGCGCGATGGTTCTTATCACGTGGCTCAGGAATTAAGCAGCTTGATTGCTTCCGGCGATTGGAGTTTTTATGCGACCTATCTGGACAAGGTGCGCGCGCTCAAACCGCAGGATATTCAGCGTGCGGCGCAGACTTATTTGACCGCGAGCCGCATGACGACCGCGTATCTCATTTCCAAAAACCCGTCTTCGCGTGAAGAAATTCAAAAACTGGATGAAGCCATTGCCACGACGCGCTCCATTTCCGAAGATGAATTGCTGCAGGAAACCGATCAGCTTTCCAAAAAAGCGGCTTTGGCCCAAAAGCATCCAAGCACGCCCACGTTCGATAAGCGCCTCTCCGAACGCGTTTCGTCTGAGACGATCCATGGCATCCGCGTCTTGACGATTAAAACACCCGTTGAGGGGGTCGTCACGATTACCGGATCGCTTGAAGGCGCCGGCCAGGCTTATTCCCCCAATCCCGTGCTGCCGGAAATCGTGGTTCACATGCTCGATGAGGGCACTAAACGGCGCGGCAAATTTGAGATTGCACGCTTGCTGGAAAGCCGCGGCGCGCAGATCGGTTTTCAAATCGGCCATAAGCGCGTGGCCTTTAAGGCCCGTTGTCTGGCCAAAGACGTGCCTCTTGTCATGGAGTTGATCAGCGAACAGCTGCGCTATCCCCTTTTTGACGCCGCCGAATTTGAAAAGCAGAAACAGCGGCTTGAAGTGGACATTGTGCATGCCATGAGTTCAACCTCCGACCAGGCGGAGTCGGCGCTGAGCCGCCTGATTTATCCGGCCGGCCACCCCTATTATGAGCCGCCGCTTGAAAGCCAGCTGGAATCCCTCAAGAGACTCACGCGCGAAGAGCTCGTACGGTTTCATGAAACCCATTACAGTCCCAAGAACATGATCATCGTGGCCGCCGGCGATATTGACACTCTCTACTTCAACGAAATTGTTGCGGATGTCATGAAGCAATGGCCCGTGAATAAAATTCCCATTCTGCCGCAGCCTGCGCCGCTCACGCTGGAAGAGCCGCATAAACTCATCGTACCCATTCCGGATAAATCCAAATTTGACGTGGTGCTGGGCCACGCCATGCCGGTCCGCTACGGCGACCCTCTTTATTACTCGATTTTTTTAGCTAATTTTATTTTGGGCGGCGATTTCTCAAGCCGTTTATCGGCGAAAGTCCGCGATGAATATGGTTTGACGTATTCAATCTACTCGGAACTTTCCGGTATTGACCGCGTCAATGAGGGGCATTGGCAGGTCAGCATTATTTTAAACCCCAAAGTCTTAGACCGCGGCATTGAAGCCGCCTTGCAGGAAATTAATCTTTTTAAAGACCAGCCGCCTTTGGACGCGGAAGTCGAAGAAAATAAAACCACGCTGAAAGGCATGTATCAAGTCAGTCTTTCGACCACGGAAGGCATTGCTTCGCGCCTGCTCGCCAACCAGGAAATGGACCTGCCGCTTTCACATCTCGATAATTACCCGGTGATTATCAGTGCAGTCACAGCAGAACAGGTCCACGAAGCCATACGCAAATATTTTCACCCCGAAAAACTCCAGATCGCCGCCGCCGGCCCTCAAGAAGAAAAACTTTCGTAGGGGCCGGTTCCAAACCGGCTCTTTAAAAAACACCCCGTTCAGGCGGGTTATGAACCCGCCACTACGGATTATTCACTATAAGTGAGCGATCAGCGGAAAGGCGATTGCCCGCGAATATCGATAAGTTTGTAAGAACCTTCCGAATCTTTTTGAAAAATAAATTCTGCGGATCCTTCGCTGAGTTGGCTTTGTCCGGTTCTGGCGGCCATGGCTCTTTTCTGCCACCGGACTTGCAAAGCGGCTTTATCCCCCTCCACCGTCGTCTGTCCGGCCGAAAAGCGCAGATCCACCGAACTCGTGCTCCTGCGCTCCTCAGCAAGGTCTGAACGCAAATCGATCCACCCCTGGCGGTAGTCCTCACTGACGGCATCGAAAAATCCGGAGAAATCTCTGTCCGTGTAAGTCCGCCGCAGCGTTTCAAGCGCTTTGGCCGCTTCGTCTTCCTGGCGCCAGCGCTCAGCACTTTCAGGCGGGGCCTGGCCTAGGGCCAAGAGCGTATGCGGACGGGCGGCACAAAAGATCCCTGCGCAAACTATTATCCGAATAAAAATTTTCAAAATTTGCATATTAAATCGGCCCTCAAATTGTGTTCTGAAAAGCTTTGCGTACTCATGTCATGAGCATAATCGGCCGTCGTGTAACTGACCTTCAACGTCGTGCCCCGCAGACGCGGAATTTGATATTCCAACCCGACATCGGCGTCGAATTTAAGCGAGTCCGAATCTTGGGCATGACGCCTGTTGTTTTCAAGCGAATAGCGTTGGTTTAATTTTAGCCCGTGTTTGAAGTCCAAGTCCAGCCCAACCGTGACACGGCCGCGTAAGTCCCGGCCTCCTTCCTTGTCGTAGGCATCGTAGATCAGCGTCCAGCGCGTGGAAGGCACTGCGTCCACACCCAAAAATTTACGGTAAATACGCGCGCCGATATAAGCTTCGTTGGTCAAACGGTTGTTGAGTTTTTGGAGGTCATCGTCTTCATGGCGCAAGGTCCAGCCGGAGCTGAGATTATATTTTTTGACTTTGAATTCATCCTCGATGCCGATTTCATCGGAAACGAAATCCACCTGCCCCGAATCGGCGTCATCGGAAAGCCGGCGCCGCTGTTCCCAAAAGAGCCTTGAGAAAAAATCCTGAAAGGTCCAGTCCGAAGAAGACGGGGTCCAGGAGATCGAAGCGCTTGGAACGTGTAAATAGGTCCGTTTTTCGGCTGTGCTTTTGTTGAGTTTGTTGTACTGCGTACGATAAGCGGCGTCGGTGACCCATGCCGGATTCCATTTGTAATTCGCTCGGCTCGTAAAATTCACGCGGTCGGAAACAGCTGAGCCGCTGAGCGTGTCAAAACGGGGTGTGACCCATTCGTAAAGCAGTTTAGTCTTGCCCTTTTTAGTCCATTGGGTTTGATTGTTGACTCTGAGCGCCGTACCGACGTTGCGGCCGATGAGGGGATCACGCGTATCTTCGTCCGTCCAGCTTTCGGCGATTTCGGAATCAAAAACAGACTTGCCTAGGAGCACGGCATGGCCATTCAGACTTCCCACGCGGCTCTCGGCTGCCATGACCCCACTTTTGTTTTCCACGCTGCCTTTATCATCCTGAGTCCCGACAAAATTAAAACCCACGCGGGCATCCTTGAGATTTTTGGAATCCTCGACCACCAAGGCTTCGGCCCGCGCGCCGTAAACCTGGCGTTCAAACGCCCGTGTTTCATCCGCCCGTTGCGAAATGCCCGCAACTCCTTTGGCTTCGAAACGCTGGGTGTCATAGGCGAGTTGAAATCCTTCCAGGGACTGGCCCAGCGTATATTGGGAAAAATCACCAAAAAAATCACCAAACGTCAGGCGGGTCGTCTTATTATAAAGTTCGCTGGTCAACCCCAGCAAATGCACATCTCTGCGTTTGTCGATTTGCGGATCCTGAGTTTTTCGTCCGTGGATGTCCGTATGGGAAGTCCAACCGTGCGGCAAGACCTGATCGATTTTGAGTTTGAGGATGTCCGTCAGGAATTCTCCGCGCCGCAAAAGAGTTTTATCTCCAGCTCCGCCGGTACGGTGCATTTCCGCGGCCAAAGAATTCTCACCGTGGATTGAAAGCCCTGGGAACTTTGAAAATTGTGGCGGCTTTGAAGACTCGGCAGCATCGGCGGCTGGCAAACTGACTGTCATTGCGAGGAGCGCAGCGACGAAGCAATCTCGAAGTTTCGTTCGCTCACAATGACAACGATAAAGCATCACACGAGCGTATAATCTTGCCGGACCGTCTTGGCTTCGCGGTCAATGGCAATGAATTTATCGGCGGGATCCAGCACAAAGGTCAGGCGGCCGCTCTTGCCAGCATCTCCGGGATCAAAAATAATGGGATCGGTTACTCTGAAGACCACTTCCTGATTGGCTTGCACATCCCCGGTAAAAGTGACAACCTCCCCAGAAATGTTGTCTGTAATCTCAAGCTCAATACCCGTAACATCGATATTTTTGGGATTATCTGTGATCCGGATGGTGGCCTCACCGGAAATGGGGCGGCCGGTTTGGAGCGCATCAAAATCGACTTCTTCCATAGCACCATCCATATAACGGGCGGAAACGCTGACAATTTCAAACGTCAGCGGAATAACCTGCGTGCTCGTAAGAAGATCCGAGGCGACGACGTTCAATGCCGTAGCTTTGGACTCCCGGCTGCCTTCATCTTCGATCTTTTGCAGGGTTTCGGCCACGGCACTAGGCACGCCGGATGACTCGGCCACATCCGGCGAACGCGCACCAAACAAAGGATTGGCCCCGCGCATTTTGACGAGTTTTAAACGGCCGTCTTCGGATGCGAAGACAAAGTCCAAGGATTGCCCCCGGGCGACCACTTGCGTGGCGACGGCGGCTGGGGCATAACGAATTTCCCAATCCACTTGAATGCTTTTGCCCTCGGGGATATCCACGGTATTTTTAAAAAATAAATTGACCTTAACGCCGTCAAAATCGCGAAAATCACGGCGGATAAATTCTTCCAATTCACCCCGGTCAGGGAAATCCTCGGAAATGCGGGACATAAAGCCGGAATAATCTTTGTTTTCATAAGCGCTGACCATTTCCTGCAAAACTTTTTCAGGATCTTCCGCCGCCGCTTCGGCGCCCGTAAAACGAAAACGTGTTTTCGGATACCCTGAGACGTCAGCCACATCACCCTCTTGGAGCACGGCCTTGAAAACCATTTCGTAGTCTTCATCGGGTACGGGTTTGAAATCATAAGACCATTCGGGTTTAGCTTCCAATTCTTCCCATTTTGCCCCGCCGTCAAAACTGATCATAAGATGATCCACGGGCACATTCGATTGAAAGCGGCCGGTGATGTGGATTTCTCCATTGGGGATATCTTCCATGCGAATCAGAGGCGGAATATCTTCCAAAGGTTCCCCGTCCAGCTTGATGTCGGTGAGTTCGATCTCGGGTTTTACCGGGCTTTTGACAAAGCGAAACCTGGCCTTGGGATAATCTTTGGGCTCGACTTCCCTGCCGTCTTTAAGGATGACCCGCAGCTGCACCTCGTAATCACGGTCCGCCTCGGGTTTAAAAACATAGGCCCATTGGGGATCGGCTTTGACAGTTTCCCAGGCCGCCCCCCCGTCAAAACTCACTTTGAGGTGGTCCACCGGCAAGTTGGATTTCAAGGAACCTGTGATATGAATCTCGCCGTTTTGAATTTCTTCGATGGGCAGCGTCGGCGGAATTTCTCCAAGGGGCACGCCGTCAATGCGGATATCCATCAATCCCACATCGGGCGTTGACATTTTTACAAACATGACTTTTACCGCTGGGTCATCCCGAACTAACTTTTGTTCCGAAACTTCTTCGCCTCTCTCGTCCACATCCACGCCCTGGAAAACACAGACTACATTGTGGACGTTTCCAGGCGCTGCGGCCGTTTTGAAAGGCGCCTTAAAAACATGAGAATCAGGCTGTTCGTCAGACCGGATTTCGCGGGTCATCCAATTTGTTCCTCCATTGATGGAGCATTGGACCGCTTTTAAGTAGCCGCCGTCGATACGCCAGGAGACGGCATATTCCACCGTTCCACCGGCGTCGGTCGTAGTGTAAATCCAACCGGAAGAGGGGATGTCTTCAAATTTTTTAAGATCATTTTTAATTTTTGCCGTTTTACCGGTAAAGGCGGCCCGGAACGGTTGAAACTTGCGAATGACGATTTTCCCATGCTGGGTATCCGGATAAGACTGGACAGCAGAAGCAATGGGCTTACCCGAAGCATCCAAGTCCTGCACTTCGGCAGAAAAAACAAAATCAAGCGTCTGGCCTGGCGCGCCGATCAGTTCGCCCTTGATGTCCTTTTCGCGATCAGGCCCCGTGGCTTCGGCGAACGTTGCATTCCTGCCATTGGTCGTATAAGCGGCTCCGCGAATTTTTCCGAAGTTCGTTGAAACGGAGGATTCAAGCGTAATCTTGACCGGCTCGTTGGACAGATAAACCAGGCCTTCTGCAGAATCAATGTCATCAAAATTTGCGGTTTTATCACCGAGGGTAACCCTTTGCTTTTTGAACTTGACTGCGATCGGCTTGCGTTTACCTACCACGATATCTACTTTGGATCCTTTGCCGGCTTTGCTGGCCGCCGCCGGGACTGAACGAATGACTTTTTTGTCTTCATTTTCTTTTTCCGTATCTTCCGTCATCGGATTGACCACAAACCCCTTGTCCGTCAAGGCCTTCATGGCTTCATCCTGGCTCATTCCGATCACATTCGGCAATTCAAATAATTTTTCAACGACGTTGATTTTCCCATGCGCAGTATCCGTCACGATTTTACCATCGCCGGCCGGGCTCCAAGCCGTATCAAATTCATTGCCCTCAAGTCGC
>JAHFHF010000041.1:401-5072 GCA_023247055.1 Candidatus Omnitrophota bacterium | reverse complement strand
ATCCCCGACTTTCAATGGAATCCTTACAAAAGCACCGGTTTCGCTCCAATCGCTTGCATCAACCGCCGTCCAGTTTGTTTTGCCGCCGTCCTTGGAAAACAGAACACGCTTGATGCGACCACGCTGATAATGCTGGGGGATGGGCTGGCCCCAAATCTGGCCCAGAAGCTGCCAGGAAGTTGTTACCGTCACCTGGGGATAACCCGATGGGTCTAACGCATAATCAAAACCATGGGCCGTCTCTGAAAAATTTTTGGCAGCGCCGTCTGAAAATTTGAAGACGCTTTCGCCGAATTTGGCATCGAAGGCGACCGTCAGTTTTTTGGCATTGATTTTTCCGTGGACCGTGTCATCCCATGTTTTGACGGGGCCATAGACTTTTCCAGCCGTATCGACATCCTGGCCTTGCATGCGGAAAAGAACATCCGCGCTTTGGCCGGGCACGAGCGTCAGGTCGCCCACCGCCTCGCTTTTATTGGTTTCAAGCCGCATGGGCGTCCAATTTCCGCCGTTGACGGACATCAAAACGCCGGTCAATTTGCCGCTGGCATAATCAAATGTACAGCGTGCCTTGATTGCGCCCGGATGGGCGGCATCGATATAATAGTCATAACCGGCTGCCTGAATTTTGTTGAAGTCTTTACGGCGTTCAAGACTTCCCGCGCCGGTGAGCGAACCGGGAAGGTCGAAGTATCTCTCCCCGAATTGCATGCCGGTAAAGGGGGCCACATACCATTTGCCGTTGATCCTGGCATGCGCTGGATCTTGAAAGGTTTGGGATGGGCCTTTGGGTTGTCTCCGGCCATCCACATTGCGGCCTTCAAATTGAAAAACGATATCCGTTGTTTTGTTCCCCGTAATGGGGGCGCGGGTCACTAGAAGTTTTTCATCCCAAGACACGTCTTTCCCAGACAGCCAAGTCGTTCCCCCATCCATAGAAACCAAAACCTTGTCCAGCTTTCCTTGAACTTGGTAGGTTCCCCTTACTTCGCGCGTGACCGGAGGCAGGGCCGCGGCCCTTGCGTCGTCGAGATATCCCAGGCGGGCGCCGGGAAGATGTGAGTCCACCACATAATCGAATCCGTTAAGATCAGAAAAATTTTTGGTGCCTATGCCTGGCTCTGGGAATTGGACCGTCCGGCTAGTCATTACAATGTTAAAAGGCGTTTCTTTGGTTTCAACCACAATTTTGCCGGGAGCTTTTTGTATCGTGGTCATCGACTCGGCCGGAACGTCGTTAATCAGGTTTAATCCGGTAATGGTCATGCCGGATTCCACGGTCTCGCCCGGTTTGACGTTTAATTCCATCACTGCGCCGCCATTGATTCCCTCATCAGGCAGGCGCCGGGTAAAAGGAACTCCCCGGGACGCCGTATTTTTTAAAAAGGTAATATCCCCCAAACGGCCGCCCTCAAGCTTCCATTTCACAGTCACTTTAACGGAAACCTGCTCCTCCGCGGTTTGATAATGCCAGCCGTCGGCCGGAACCGCGCTTAAGTCTTTGACCTGGCCTCCTACTTCGGCGGCCCAACTCGTCAAAGTGATTTTAAAATTATTGACTTGACGCAGCTTTTTCACGATAAGTTTGGCGGATACATTATCCGTGACAAGTTTAGGCGCGGAAACCGCATTACCGTCCTGGTCGATGTCAACTCCGGTCACCCGGACGCGGACCTCAAAACTTTCACCCGGCTTGGCATTCCAGCTGTCGTTGACGCCGACAACGGCACCCGTCGCGGGGTCGATCTGAACAGATTTTTGCTCGATCCAATTCGTGCCGTCCTTGGTATATTCCACCTTGGTCACTTTTCCGCCTTGCAGCTTCCAAGTCACGTTGAAAACGTTGAAGATAGAATTTTTCGCGGTTTCATAGACATAGCCATTTTGGGCATCTGAAAAATTCATGCCTGTTCCGCTCGTGGCCGTGCTGTCTACCAATAGCCGGCGGCTATCCATCGTGAATTTAAAAGGACTGATGATCTGCGGTTTAGGCGGCGCTTCTTCTTTATAAGTCAGAATGACCTGGTTTTTGTAGAAAACGACTTGGCCGGGCGCGGTTCCTTGAGGATTGACGGCCGTAGCACTAAAAGAAATGACAGTGGGCTGATCTTTGTTGAGTTGAAAATTTGCCTGAAAATATTTTTCTGTTCCCGCAGGCATTGGCCCATTCAAGGACCTTTGCAAAATCGTCCAGGAACGGTCATTATTCAAGGCATTGAGCCAAAGGAGTTCTCCTTTTTTGACCACAACCCGCCCAGCAACAGTCACGGTGGGCTGCCAGCCGCCGATATCCCGCTGCATGAGTGTACGGCTTGTCAATGGGACCGCCCCGTCACGCAGCATAAGCTGGACGTCTTTAAATTCCACTTCGAAATAATCCTGCCCGGGCAGCGCGTACGTCAAATGGATAATGGATTCCGCGGGAGTAATCTTGCGTTCCTCACGCCGCCCCCCCTTGTCAAAGCCTACGGCCATAACGGAAACGGTTGCACTTTGCCCCGGCTGCAGTTGCACCGATCCGGTCCACGGCACAACCGGCGGCACGAGTGCATTAGAAGTGTTTTGCCAGACCGGAGTGCTGTTGCCATCGACCAAAAGATAAATGGCCAAAAGCTGTCCGCCGAGAACTTTTATTTTCCCCTGTGCGCCTAGGCCGCCGCCAACTTCCTGGGGTGTCAGTGTCTTGCTTTCATAAGGGCCCCACTGCCCCCGGATAAACAATTGAAGATCGCTGATTTGAACGTCAAAACGGTTGGGGTCGGGCGAGGCATGAAGAAAGGCAGCGTTCGCCAACAGAAAAAACAGGGCAAACGGTAAACATCGCATAAAAGATGGCTGGAATTTTTTTCTAACCATGAGAGATTTTACTTTTGATTAACGGCATTTGAGGTATAAAATTGAAGTATTCTTCTTCTCTCTAAAGAGGGGGGAGGACCCTAAAAAAAAAGAGGCCCTTATGAAACGAAAGACGATTCTTTTAACCTTAAGCTATGCTTTGGGTTGCCTGTTGCAAACAAGCGTTTATGCAGAGAATATTCAGGGAACTTTAAAATCCGTGGATACAAGCCAGAAAAAAATGGAAATCGATACGGAAAAAGGGATGAAATTTATCGCCTACACTTCAAAGACCCGGTGGCCTTCAGGCATCACGGATCCTTCCGAGATGGCCGGAAAAAATGTGGCCGTGGAAGAAGATGACTTGCTGGAAGAAGCCCGTTCCGTCGCAGAAGTTTGAAAAAGCGCTGACGCTACAGAAAATCAAACGATTTCAAATAAAAAAAAGGGCCGGCTATGCGAAAAACTCCAGATCGCCGCTGCTAGCCCGCAAGAAAACAGCGTTTAACGTCTTGTGCGGCTTTACTCCCTCTCCCTTTGGGAGAGGGCTGGGGTGAGGGAGGGAAAGATCTGTTGGTCTCCCCTCATCCTAACCTTCTCCCCAAAGGGGAGAAGGAATAAAATAAAAATCTCACACAGCTTTAAGAAAAAAGGGCGATAGGTTTTTCAACCTACCGCCCTTTTCTATTTCTCAACCTCTACGCTAACCGCTAGACGCTATTTGATCGCATCCCCCGCCACATTGCTGGTCACCGGAGTAATCACCAGCGTAAAGGGAAAGAGAAGGAACCACCAAGCGCGGCAATTCGACTGCACAATCCGCACCTTGGTTGCGCCTGTTGACTTGGCCGCTGCCGTAAAATCATCCACAGTCTTAGCAAGGCTGGCATCTCCCGCCAGCGGCTGCTTGCCTACAAGCAGATGCAGCGCCATATTGGACGTACTCACATGGGCCGTCGGCGTACCATCCGGCGAGGTAACCCCATTCCAATCCTGCGCAAACTTGGTGCTTGAACAACCCGTTAAAGCCATCATGGCGCAAAGAACCATGGCCATGGCTTTCATTCCCTTGAAATGCATAATTGCCTCCCCCTGTTAATTCGGTTCGCTGAAAATAAACGCAGGAAGAAGCTACTGCTGACAGCGCCAATTGACTATCGGGGAAAACCTGAGAAAAAAAGGGGCGGTAATCCGTCGGTTGTAGTGGCCGGTTCTAAACCGGCCTTTAAAATTCGATCCGTTCAGGCGGGTTTGGAACCCGCCCCTACATCAAATAAAAAAAGCAGGGACTAAGGTGGTGAAATTATTTTTTCTCATCCCTCATCACTCATGACTCATGACTGTCTTTATGCAGGAACGGTGGCGAAAACCATGAACTCAGTGTGCGAAACCATGCGCTGAACCGGACGGGTCTTGCCGAGACGGGCAAGAATGTGGCGCTCAAGCAGTTCGAGCGCATGCACATTTAAAAAACCGGCCGCACGAAAGGCCTCGGCGGTTTTCTCGATCTGGTTGAAGGTCGGCGTCAGGCTGACGATGCGCGCGCCGCCTGCGACGGCTTGCTTAACGACCTCAACTTCTTCCCAAGGCTGCGGAATGTCCAGAACGGCGGCATCGAACCCGTTTTCAGGAAATGGCTGCCCTGCGATGCGCTGATGAAACGTCACATACGGCATCAGTCCCGCGCGCGTCAGGTTTTTCACTGCATTTTGCGGCAGATCCGTACGGCGGTCAAACGTGTGCACATGGCCTTCCGGCAAAACGCTCTGGGCCAAGGCCATGGTGAGCGACCCGGAACCGGTTCCGATTTCCAGCACTTTGCAGCCGGAGTGCAGT
>JAHFHF010000041.1:0-391 GCA_023247055.1 Candidatus Omnitrophota bacterium | reverse complement strand
CGCGCGTGGCCTTCATCATCAAATCGTCCATCGAGGGTTTGAGCAAATAGCAGGAACCGTGCTCGCATTCAACCTTCGTACCGAAAGGCTTTCCAATCCATTCGTCGCAGACCAGCGGCTTGCCGCAGTGGATATTCACGCGTTTGCCGGGCCGGCAGTCGATCAGATAGGTCACTTCTTCTTCAAACCACACAAGCACCGCATCGCCTTCTTTGATCAGACGATGGTTCCGGGGAGGAAACACGATCGCGGGTTCTGCGGGAATATTTTCAGACTTCACAACTTCAGGCGTATTTTCAACAGTCACGAGCGTCCTCCAAACAGGGCTTTCTTGGTTTCGATGACAAGCGCACGGAAGTCTTTAAACAAAGCATCCGGTTTAGCAGCTTTT
>JAHFHF010000107.1 GCA_023247055.1 Candidatus Omnitrophota bacterium | reverse complement strand
AAGGGCACCTTTAGCCGATAATCTCTAAAATGCTTTACCCGGCTTCTTATAAGGCTATGACACGCTTCGACCCGGCAAACTGCCTGCGCAGCCTGCTGCGGCACGTCTTATCCCTCGTTTTCCTGGTTTTCTTCCTCCTGACCCGGATGCCCCAGTCCGGGGCCGATGAAATTAAAATGAAAATCCTGGCCGTCAACCCCTCGGACAAAAACGCCATCGACTCGGAAGTCACGTCTCCCTTGCCGCCGGAAGTGACCCCGGCGGATGTTTTAGACGCCGCCGGGCTGGAGGTCAAATTTAATGCGGATGAGAAAGCCTATTATTTGACCGGCAAGGTCAAACTGGCCCCGAAGGAATCCAAAACTTTGACTATCGTCGTCAACGATGTCTGGAAGATTACGCCGGAGCGCATCGAAGAAGCCCGCAAAGAAATCACTCAGAAACACGCATCCCTGCAAAATACGAAATTTGCCGAAACCGGGGAACTGCTCTATAAAAAAGCGATGGACACAATCGATGAAATCGAAAGTGAACAGGCGAAAATTCAGGGCATCCGGCGCCGTATTGAATTTTACCGCGCAAGCGTGCAGCGTCTCGACGAAGCGCAAAATAATGTACTTTCCATCGGCGCGTTGCGTGAAATGGAAGCCGGAGGCATCGAAGGCCGCACTGCAAAGTTTCAGATCACGGCGACCAATCCTGCGGCCGAGGTGCGGACCATGACCGTGCGTGCGGACCTGCCTAAAGAAGTGCAGGCCGAACACGTCATCGATAAGGCCGGTTTTAACCTGCTTTTTGACTCCGCCAAAGCGCGTTTTGCCCTGGAAAAAAACGAGGAGTTCCAAGGCAAAGAGACCAAAACCTTTTCAATTGTGGTCCGGGATATCTGGTACATTCCGCCTAAGGAAATTGAATACATTCGTACTCAAACCGCCAGTCTCAGCAAACATTTCAGCACGAGCAATTATGCGGATTATGCCGCAGGCATTACGTCAGAAATTGAACGTTTTCTGGGCGAGATCGAGGCCCTGCAGGCTGAGGTTTCGGATACGGCGTCGATTCAGGACCGCATCCGGGCCTTTACGCTGAATTCGCAAAAAATGAATGTCGTCCGCGGTAAAGTCAAAGAACTTCAAGACCTGCTGCTGGAATTGCCCCTCAAATCCGAATCCGACGAAGACCTGGTCAAGGCCCTCGAAGGCGTCCGTGAGCTGCAGAAAATTAAAGATGCCTCTAAACTTTTATCGATGGGCCTCAAGCCCGATTTTTCCACGACCTGGTGGATTATTTTGACCATCATTGTTTTTCTCATGGTTCTGGCGCTGATTTTCTATATGACCTGGATGAAAAAACTTCAAAATGATATTTACGCGGCGCCGCCCAAAAGCAAAAAACCTGATTTTGAGGACACTCCGGCGTCCGATCCGGCGAAAAAAACATAAAGCCCCCTTATGAGCGAATACCGGTATAAAGAATTTGGCCAGGTCAAAGGCGTTAGCGGCTGTATTGCCAGCGTCATCAACCTGCAGAATTGCTTTCTCGGGCAGCTCATTAAATTCGGCTATGGCACGGAAGGGATTATCATGGGCTGCGATCTGCAGGAAGCCAAAGTCCTGATCGTCAAGGAGAATGAGCCCATTATCCCGGGCAGCCGTGTCACGGCGACGCTCGAGCCGTTCAATATGCCGGTGGGCAACAACCTTGTCGGCCGTATCATCAATCCCATGGGAGAGGCCATGGACGGCCAGGGCGCGATCAAACCGGAAGACTATGTGCCGTATTTTAATGCTTGCCCGCCGATCATGGAGCGGCATGGGCTGACGCGCACGCTCGAAACCGGCGTCAAACTGGTCGACACGATGCTGCCGATCGGCAAAGGCCAGCGCATGCTGATCTTGGGCGACAAAATGGTGGGCAAAACCACGGTTTTGACGGATATTATCCTGAATCAAAAAGGCAAGAACGTCATCTGTGTTTATTGCGCTATCGGCAAGACCCGTTCTTCCATGATCCGCGTCGTGGATCTTTTCAAGGACAAGGACGCTTTTGAGTACACGGTTTTCATGCAGGCGCCGGCCTCTTCCTCGCCTGGACAGCAGTATCTGGCGCCTTATGCGGCCTGTTCGGTGGCGGAGTATTTTATGTACCAGGGCAAGGACGTTTTTGTGGGCTTTGATGATTTCACGAAGCATGCCTGGGCCTACCGTGAACTTTCTCTTCTGATGCAGGTGCCGCCCGGCCGCGACTCTTATCCGGGAGATATTTTTTACCTGCATTCGCGCATGATCGAGCGGGCCGCCCAGTGCGATGAGAAACGTAAATGCGGCAGCATCACCTTTATTGCCGTCGTGGAACTCCTGGAAGGGGACTTGACGGCGTATGTGCCGACCAATCTTGTGTCCATGACCGACGGTCAGATTGTGCTCAGCATGCCGTTGTTTAACGAAGGTTTCCGGCCGGCCGTCGACATCGGACTTTCGGTCTCGCGTGTCGGAACGCGCGTACAATGGAAGGCCATGAAAAAAGTGTCCTCGAAACTGCGCCTCGAATTTATTCAATTCAAAGAACTTTTGCGCGTCAGTAAACTTCAAACCAGCGGCCAGTCCGAAGAAACCCGCGAAAAATTGGCTGCGGGTAAAGTGCTGCAGGCGCTGCTAACCCAGCCACCGAACAGCCCCATCAGCCAGGAAATTCAGGTCGCGGCTTTTTTTGCCAAGGACAAGAAGCTTTTAAGCAAATTTGAGAACCAGGAAATGGCGACTGAGTTTTTGAACCGCCTGGGCGAATTCATTACCAAAAATGATCCGGAAGTGCTGCCGCTTTTGAGAAAGGAAATGGACTTGAGCCAGGACATCCAAGACCGGCTGCTGCAGTGGATCACGCTGCTGGTGGATGAAATTGCGGCCAAGTTTGCGGCTAAAGTCGAAGCGGAGGAGGCGGTCTAATGCCTCCGATGAAATTCCGGCTGCGCATCATGAGTTTAATCCGGACCTTGTATGATGACGAGGTGGAATCGGTTTTTTTGCAGGGGGATGAAGGCGAATACGAGCTTTTGCCGTGCCATTACCCGTTGATCGGGGCCCTGGTCGACAGCGATGTCAAGATTGCGCGTCAGACTCCGATCCGTATTAAGACCGGCGTTGTTCTTTTTGAAAATAACAATTGTATTATCATCGTCGAAGAGCATGACATGGAAAGCGCGCTCTTTCCCGGAGCGGCGGGTACGCCTGGAGGGAAGAAGGCCTAATGGATAGTTCAACAACAGCCCTAGTCGTCGTTGCCGTGATGTTTATCGCCGTGATGGGACCGGCCATTGTCATTGCCGTGGTCGGTTTTGCGAGCATCAAATCCCTGGGGCGCAATCCGTCGGCCGCGCCGAAAATTTATTTGGGCGTCATTTTGATGCTGGTTTTTGCCGAAGCGGCTTCAATCATCGCCTTACTTGTTATTTTTCAGATCTTCAAACCATGATCGTGGGCCCAAGGGGGAGGATAACTTCGTGCTAATTCAGTTTATTATTTTGCAGGTGCTCGTCTTCGGCCTGCTCATTTTTTTCATTAAAAAAATCCTGAGTAAAGATACCCAGACGGCCGAGACGCGCCTCAATCAAGTCTACGAGGAAATGCTTGAGAAACAAAAACAAGTCACGGTCAAGATCGAAGAAGCTGAAAAAGAATACCTGGCCAAAAAAGAGGAAGGCACGGCACTGATCGCAAAAATGAAAAAAGAAACGCAGGCCGAACTGGCCGCCAAAGAAGATGCCGTTTTGAAGGAGGCCAAGGCCCAGGCGGATGAAATGGTGCAGAAAGCGCGCGCTTCGGCCGAAGATTTGCGCAAACGCCTGCAAAAGGAAGAAAGCGCGAAAGTCATTGAGTACTGCAATTTGCTGATTCAGCACGCGCTGACCCCGGAAACGATTGCCGCCGTGCACCGCCAAATGGTCAAAGAGTTTGTCAGCCGCGGGGATAAACTGGATTTTTCGACGGTGAGTTCCGACGTGGTCGAAGTCATTATCAAGGCGGCGGCGCCGCTTCTGCCCGAAGAAAAAGAAGCGATCGAAAAACTGGTTAAAACAAAATTAAAACGCGAGATCAAAAGCCAGGAAGTCGAAGATAAAAAGCTGATCGCGGGCGTGGCTTTGGAGTTTGGCACGCTGATCTTGGACGGCTGTCTGGCCAGCGCAATTCACGATTCGGCGCTGGCCCGCAAAAAGTTGATGCAAGAGCAGGACTGACGCATGGGTAAGAAAATGCGCATCAAGGGCGACCTTGATGACGTGGAGGCCCTGCTCGAAATCATTCAAATTCTAAAAGACGTTTCGACGAACCGTTTTTTCGCATTTTCCCAGCAGAAACAGGAGTTTTCGAAGTTTCTCGAACTTTTTCTTTTGTTTTTTGACTTGCTTGAAATGATCCAGACGGATTGCGTCTTGGTGCGTAATAACAATCCGGCGACGGACATGATCGTGATTACTTCCGAGGCCGGTTTTATGTCGCAGCTCAACGGCCGCGTTTGTTCGGCCGTGGCGCGTGAAGCTAAAAAATACGAGGGTGTCCGGATCATCTGCGTGGGGGCCAAAGGCGCCCAAAAACTGCAGCAGATGGGCCTTAAAGTGGAGAAAATCTTTCCCCAGGCCGGGGAAGTCAACCGGTATGACACGGCGCTGAAAATCCGTGATTACACCGTCGAGCGGATTATGAGCGGCCAAGCCGGGCGTTCCTTGGTCATTTATACGTGGCCTAAAAGTTTTAACATTCTAAAGCCGCGGGTGGTCAAGCTGCTGCCGGCCGTTGAACTGATCGGGGTCGATGAGGAAGACAGCGAAGTGAATGATGCCCAGCGCAAAGCCGTGCGCCGGGCCAAAGATGTTATCATGGAGTCGCATATTGACGGCATCATGAAAATTTTGTCGGATATTTGGATTGCGGCGCGCCTTTATGAAATTTTGACCGAGACCAAACTGGCGGAAGCCGCGAGTCAGTCCCAACAGCTGGAATCCGCCGTGGAGAGTCTCGGAGCTGAAAAAAAAGCCATGGTCATGTCGTTCAAAAAAGCCGGTAAAGACGAACTTAACAAAGCCATGCGCGAGGTCTTCAGCGCATCGGCGGTCATCAAAACCAAGAGGCGCTAATGTCAGAGCCCGAATCCCAGCCGGTGCTTCCGGCCGAAAAACCTGCGGGGCCCAAAAAGAAACTCGGCCGTATTATTGCCGTGCGCGGTCCGGTGGTGGATGTCCGCTTCGCAAGTTTGGATGAGGGGATTCCGGCCGTTTACGTGGTCTTAGAAGGCTTGACCATTGATAAAAAACGCGTTGTGCTGCAGGTGGCAGAGCACTTGGGTGGAGCGGACGTGCGTACCGTGGCTTTGACGGAGACGCTTAACGTGCAGTTGAATTCGTTTGTGGCCAGCACGGAAAAGCCGGTTGAAATCCGTGTCGGCGACGAACTCTACGGCCGCATTATCAACGTGTTTGGCGAGCCTCAGGACGGTTTGGGACCGCTGGACGGCAATATTTGGCGCGTGACCCGCAAGCCGGCGCGGCCGGAAATTTTTAACGTCAAAAGTAAATACGGCGCCAAACTTGAAATTCTGGAAACGGGCATGAAGTATGTGGACCTGCTTTTCCCGCTGGTGAAGGGCAGCAAAACGGGAATTCTGGGCGGCGCCGGCTGCGGCAAAAGCGTCGTCATCCTGGAACTGATCAATAACATCGTAAAAAAACACAGCGGCGCCTGCGTCTTTGTCGGGATCGGCGAACGCATCCGTGAGGGCAACGATCTTTTCCATGAACTAAAGGAAAATAATCTTCTCGCAAAAGTAAAACTCGTCTTCGGCCAGATGAACGAGCCGCCGGGCGCGCGCTATGAATGCGTGAATACGGGTATTACCGTGGCTGAAGAATTGGCTGAAAACAACAAAGACGTGCTTTTGTTTATGGATAATTTCTTCCGTTTTGTGCAGGGGGGGCAGGAAATTTCGACCCTGCTTGGCCGCGTCCCGGGAGAGTCCGGTTATCAGCCGACGCTTTCCTCCGAAGTCAATGCAGCCGAAGAACGCATCCGCTCGATTCCCGGCGCCGGTTCCATCACCTCGTTTCAGGCCGTCTACGTGCCTGCGGATGACATGACGGACCCTTCCGTCGTGGCCATCTTCAGCTGTCTGGATGCCGCCATGGCGCTGTCGCGCGACTTGGCCCAGCGCGGTTTCTTTCCGGCCATTGATGCCTTAAAAAGCGCGTCCACGAACCTGGATGCCCGTCTCGTGGGCCAGAAGCATTACGACATGAGTCAAAAAATGCTGGCACTTTTTGCTAAACACGCGTCGCTCAAGCGGATTGTGCAGGTCGTCGGTCTGGAAGAACTGCCAAAACAGGACCAATTGG
>JAHFHF010000106.1 GCA_023247055.1 Candidatus Omnitrophota bacterium | reverse complement strand
CAAATGCCCTGCACCCCATCCGGGCTCCTTTGTTCTTCATCCAAATAAACAGCCCATTTCTCGCTAAAAACTCCCCCTGCCTTATAAACCACATGCAGCTTGCCCTGACCATCCGCAATGATGGAGACATCCGAAATTTGCTCAAAATCCCCGCTTTTTTTCTCACTGTCCAGGTAGAGCGTCCACTTATCACCTGTCCTTCCTGTATAAACTAAATGCACTTGCCCGTCATTATCCACGAAACTTGAAAGATCAGATACTTGCTCCAAATCAGCGCTTTTTTCGTCACGGTTCATGTAAATATCAGAATCACCGTGATAAATCACATGAATCTGGCCCTGCTCATCCACTCTGCCGGAGACAGAATCCACATTGGTAAAATCCGCGCTCTTTTTCTTCCCATCCAGATAAACGGCCCATTTTTTTCCTTTTCTTCCCGCATAAACGGCATGCACCTTACCGTCATGATCTACAAAGCCAGAGATATTCTTAATGGCCGAAGGGCCCGGAAAATCTTGGCCGATTTGCTGATCCTCCAGATAACAGCTCCACTGATCGCCGCGCTGCCCGGTGTAAATAACACGCACCTGCCCGTCACCATCCAAAACTCCGGAGAAACTCCACACGCGGTCAAAATCTCCGCTCTTTTTCTCACCATCCACATAAAGAGCCCATCTTTTCCCGATTTTTCCTTCATAAATCACATGCACCTGGCCGGCGCCGTCCACCATAAAAGACACGTCACTGGCCTCGATCTCTTCAACCTCCACCGGAACATTAATTTGCCTTTTTACCCCATCGGTGCCTTCAATGTAGTATTGTCCTTCGCGTTTTACAAAAGCATAAGCTGCATTCGGAGTTTTTTGTTTGTCTTGGACGAGCGCCGCTAAGGTAGGTTTGGAACCCACCCCTACGTTTGGCGCCGGAAATGCCGACGGAATCGCAGGAGAATCAGAGATCGTCCGTGTCTTCGATGATTTTTCGGATTGGATATCTTCATAAATCACCAGCAGGAAATAAGGGCTTTCGATTTTGAAAACGCCGGCAGATTTTACGATTTTGGGCTTGAGGTATTCGCGCACGTCCTTTTTCTTAGCAAAGGCTTCAAACTTTTCAAGTTCTTTCTGGATCACAGCCAGCGAACGCACGCCCAAATAAAATTCATCGCGTTTTTTCTCTGACAGTGGCTGAGGCACAATATGGATCCTGGCTTGCCGGTTAATTTCACCAAGAGAAATCATTTCGGAATTACTCGGAGTGCTATCCCACCGTTCTGCGTAGGACAGCTTTACCACGATGTCGCCTTCACTCTCGCGTCTATCGTCTTTGAGAATGCTAAGCCCCGAGTCAACGGCCATGCTTTGAGGTAAAAATGTTGTCGAATAAATCTTACTTTCGGATTCCATTCCGGGGCGTAATGTGCGTTCCAGCGTCAGCTCGCTATCACCCTTCGCCCGAACCTTCTTGCTCAACTTCGCCTTAACATGCGGATCAAGAAAGCTTTTAGCAGATCCAGTCACTTCAAACCCATATTTGGATAGATCTTCCTGAACCGCCATTCTCACTTTTTCGGGATCAGCCACATCCAGGCCCCATATTTTTCCAGGCCCCGTGATTTCAATGGCATTTTCAGGCACCACCGAAGGAGCAAGAGCAGCGCCTGGAGGTGTTACGACCGGTGCAGGTTTTGCGGCCCCCGCGGTTTCAAAGCGGAAGACGACTTTTACATCGCCATATTGAATCAGCAGACCTTTGTCCGCAGCGAACCGCGCCAGGTTGGGTGTAAAATTAGCGGCCGCTTTATTTAATTTTTTTACGAAAGGCCGCCAGCGCTCATTGATTTCTTCCCGACTAATGTTTTTAAGAGTCCAGTAGAACTCACGCTGCTGCGTGCCTGCCGGCGCCACGACATGCAAATCACTCATGTCCGAACGGCCGGTCAAGAAGGCAAGATCACCAAACTTAGCAACTGTTTTGCCTGCTACAACCGCCTCCAAATGCAACTCGGCTTTGTAAGCTGCTTCTATTCCTGCTCCCAATTTGTGGCCGTTCATATTCAGATGAAGCCTCGCAGAACCGGATCCGGGTATTTCTCCCGAGTACATCTCAAAAAGCATATTGGCACGCTCTCCCATGCGGATCTCGTCCTGCCCCCCCTGTATGGGAGAAAGCGAAAACCGGCCCCTGTCTATTTCTTCCGGATGAATCAGGATCAGGTCTGTCCGATCAGGATTTGAGCGTGAATAGGCTGTACCTTGCAGCATGCGCTCAACGACAGCAGTATCGAATTGAGTTTGTTTTGACATTTCAAACAATTCGGTCCAGCGCACAGCTTCCGCAGGAATGGCAAAATCACCCTCAACTAACTGCGTTTTTTGAGCAATAGCAGAAAAGGCTGCATTGCCAGCTGCGGGTTTCGCTGGTTTTTTTGAAGGTGCAGGTTTTGCAGCGTCATCGGCGGAAGCTGGAATCAGAATTCCGTCTTTGGGTTTAATGACGATTTTTAAATTTGGTAAATCGACGATGAATGCTTCTTCGGAGAGTTGGAACGACCCGGCTGGCACTTCGGGAAGTCTTTCACGGACTTGATCAATAAACTTCTGCAGGTTCTCAAGATTAAATGTTTTCACATCCGCGGCAAGAGCCTCCGGAGATAAAACAATGTAAATTTCATCTTTGTCGTTTGTTTCGTCCCTCTTGTAATACCATTCGTTGTTTTTATACTCATCCTTCTCGGTTCCGGTAATACCGCCCATAAATAAAGTTTGTGCGCCGTCTTGAAAAATACCAATATCGGTCCAGCCAAAACCCGGCTGAATTAACAAATCCAGCGACAAGGGCTCTGTCGATGACGAGAAAAGCTGTCCCACACGAAATGATTTTGACGTCACCACCCCAAACACTCTAAAAGGCAAGCCCAAGTAGCGCCAGACGTCGTCTCGTTTCTCCCGTCGCTGCTGGTATATCGGCTTGACCGTACCGCTTCCAAGAAATTGTTCAAGACCGGCCCGGTTTGAGTCATGGGGAACCTGTGCGCCGTATAAAGCTAAAGCCCTTATTTTGTTCGTTACGTTTTCCGCATCGCCCGGCACCAAGGAATCCGGCTTTGTCATAAGGGCGGGTTTGAAATCTCCCGCTACAGCATCCGGAATACCCGATCCAGAAGAAACGGACCTGTCCCGGTCTAGTCCAAGTTCAACTCGCAAGTCGGCTTCGTTGCCGACACGAATCACGTATTCATCCCCATTGGCAAGGCGGCCGGCAAAAAGAGCCTCTTTATAGTCCTCGGCCAGCGCTTCAAAGCCGGGATCTAAAATTTGTTTGCCAATTTCTCCTTTTTCAAAATTAAATTCATAACGAAAACGGCCGCCGTCCAGCGCCACAGGGCTTACACCCAGGAATCCACGCGCGATGAAACGGTAACCCACGTTAACTTTAGTCTCTTCGCCCTTAGAAAGCATCGAATGAACGGTGATTAAATCTCTTGGTTCGGTTGAACTTTGGCTAGGGTCAGTTTCATAAAAATTACCTAACAACGAATAAGTCCTTACAAAATTTTCATTTCTCAGAGATATGGGAGTATCCGATAGAATTAGATAATACGGCTGGCCGTTTTGTTGGTTTCTGACTCCGCCCCAGGAAACCGCCGCCTGGCCTTCGGCATTCTTTTTCGTCATGCTATCTTTATAATCGAAGGCCGCAGAGGAGGGTTCTTGGCCATCTGACAACCGGTAACCGGCATTGACAAACATGCTCAAAATTTCGGGATAGGTGCGCAAAACCGGCGTGCTTTGCATCACAGTTTTTGAGGTGGAAGGTGGAAGGTTGATGGTGGAAGGAGTCGCTGTATCTTCCTTGGCCCGGAAATCATAGGTAATTTTAAAAGCGCCGGATTGAATCGCGATTACAGGGTTGTCTGCATTGCCCAATTCAATGGTTAAATCAGGGTGTTTTCTTTGGCTGGCTTGATAATCTGCGCGCATTACGCCATAAGTTTCAGGCTTCATGTGAAAACGGATCTCTTTGGTTTCGGGGTGAATCGCCGTTTTCAGAATGATACCGGCATTGATGCGCTGCACAACGGCATGCGTACCCACGTCGCCCCAATGGGTCCATTGATTCTCAACGGACACATCGCCGGGGTTTACAATAATGACATGCGTACTTGCGTTTAACGCTGCCTTATCGCGATTATCTCCTGTTAACTCAATGCCAATCGTATCTTGATTCGCTTTAACTTTGAGCGTTGCGGCTGCCAGATCAAGACTGTCTTGGACAGGCTCTTGACGAAAACGATGCATCACACCCCAGAAATCCTGGTTCGCATTAGACACCCGGGGATCGTCGAATAGATCAACGCCCTCAAACTTGCTCAAAGGCGTTTCGGCATTGAGAGTTACCCAGTCGCGCAGTGCCGCCTTGGGAACCGCAGGGATCTGCCCTTGAGCTTCAGCAGACGGTAGGGACCGGTCGCGACCGGCCTCTACAGTAGAGGCAAAGGTCATGACAAATTTCAGGCGTGGATGGTCGATCATCAGTCCGCGGCCGTCTTCATAGAATATTTGCTCTGCGGTAATGCCGTACTGCTCTGCGAAGGGTTTGGCCAGCACACGCTTTAAATTGGTTTTAATCTGCGGTGTTTCTTTGGCGAGCGTCAGATAAATTTCAGGCCGTTGTCCGGGGGCGGTATCAATCATTTTTAGCGCAACAATGCCGTCCAATTTCCCAAGGTTCGCTTTGTCCGATGAGAGCCACTCTTTTTGTCTTTTCCCAGTCGGCTTTTTGTCCCAAACCACCACCAGATTCAATCTATCCGCTAAATTCTTCTCATTGGGCCGAAGCAAGCGGGCTTTTTGCAATTGGAATCCAAGACTAAGACGTCTGTCATCCGGATCCAAAGCCCACTCTGCACTCCAGGTTAGTTTGATACCTTCCATATTGGCGTCGATACGGTCCGCGGGCGTGTTCTGAGGAAAATACCGGCGCGTCTCTAGATTGACCGGCGTTATGTCATTGCCAACCGGGCTATTCACCGTGGTATCGATGGACAACGCCGCCGGATCAGCCGGATCAAAACCGTATCCCGCCTGTTGGGCAAACGCCTCCAGATCTAAATTTGCCAGTCTCAGACCCGATACTTTCTGCACCAAAGGTGTCCGATCCACCGCATTCGCAGGCGCCTGCCACGGATCATCCGCCGCCATAGCAGCAGGAATTGCGGCTTGCGCTGCGGCGGCGGGAGTTGAAACCATTCGTGCGGCCGGCAAATAGGCGGATTGCAGCGTCACTAATTTTTCTCCGGGTTTAACCAAACTGAGTGAGTCACCCGCGGGCCGAAGGACGCCGTCAATATAAAGCCGAGCGGTATCCTGACTATCGCCCGCCAGAGCATAGACATGCGTGACACCCACGGCATCCTTAATAGCCAAAGGCTTGCTCATAAATTTAAACCAGCCGTCCAACTGCTCGTCATTTCTAAAAAGCGCATATTCCGGTTTAAAGCGCCGCACATAGGAATAAACGTCCTTGCCGGTTTCTGTGCCTGGGACGATCTCTAGACTGACAGAATCGCTTTCCTTCACCTTGAGTTTTTCCAGATCAGGCAGAACCACCGGCGTTTTTCCCCTATAAAAACCCGTCTTATTCGGTTCGGACTTTTGATAAAAAGGCACGTCCCCTTCCGCGGAAATTAGCATCAGCGTCCCTTGAATCCATTCCGTAATCTGCACATCATCCCTAAAAAGTGCGGCGGGGCCCTGTATGGTTTTCATGGCCGTGTAATAGACATGTTCCTCACCCGCGCTATCAAGCGCCGGATAAGGAGGCCCCACAAATCCAAAAGATTGCTCGCCAATTTTTTGGCCGTTTTTATACATGAACTGAACGCCCGGTTGTGAAACACCCAGTGTTCCTCCTGAATAATAGACGTGAAGTTCTCTCTTGCCGTTTCGAATCACAGCCGGCCGGGGGATTGTTTCATGCCCCTCACCAACCGGTTTACCGTCACGAAAAACAAAATTCCCCAGCGCCTCAGTCGATGTCCCTGAAAAGATCAGGTGCGGCGCGCCCATTTCATCAAGGCCTGCCGTAAAACTATTTCCATACGGGCTTTTTAATCCTTCGATCTTGAGCGGATGGCTGTCTTTCCAAATTTCGGTGGGCGCAAAAGTTGACTTAGACGAGGTGTGATAGATATGCGGGTTTCCCTGATCATCACGGATGACAACGGTAAACACCAAACTTCCCCCGTCTTGGCTCAAAGGCTTTCCGTCTTTGAATACGCGAATGCTGGAGGGAATTTTCCTATCTCCGTCGGCCACCGGATAGACAAGGTGCGGCCTGCCGGCGGAATCGGCAACAATCTCGATCGGGCTTAAGCCGGAATCCAATATTCCATGGAGCCGGGTACCTTCCGGAAGCACCACCGGCAGTTCAC
>JAHFHF010000040.1 GCA_023247055.1 Candidatus Omnitrophota bacterium | reverse complement strand
AAACTTACCCGCATTGCCGGCAAACTCACCACGATCGACGATGTGACGGCCTTTATCCGTGCCGAAGCGCTTGCCAGCAAACTCTATGGCGAAAAAGAAGCCGAAGACCTGCAGGATATCTTCAATGCGATTGCCCGCCGCGCTGATTGGGCCAAAGATGCCAAACTTGCGATTCAATTCATTACGGATGAAGGTACTAACCGCTCCCAATGGGCCGCCGAACTTGCAACAGTGAATCCAGATTTGATGAAATTTCTTAACGACCCTGCGCAGAAGAAGCTGTTGACGGGTATTCCGCCGCAGATGCATAAGCGGCTCGCCTCCATGGTGGAACGCTTGAGCACGGTGGATACGGATGAGCGCGTCAGGGAAGTGCTGGAGGCTGACCGGGCAGACTTGCTGGGCGCCTACCACATCGACGGCAAGAAGCGCGGAGAATTTGAAAGCTTCTTCAAGAAAACCCTGCGCGTGCATGGGCGTGATGTGATTCTGCGGCTGGAAAATATTCTGCATCGCAGGCGCACACAAGCCCGCATTGTTCTGGCCGACAAAGCCGGCGAGCGTGTTACTGCGGATAGCTTTCTGGCCACGGTCAGCTATGAGGACAACCTGGCCGGTAAGAATTTTGAGATTTCAGCTTTAGGCCGCGAAGGCGACGGCAAAGAGGTCAATGCGCAAGAATACCTGATGTCCATCTTTGGCGAAGCCTGGTCTGCGTTTGAGCATGGCGCCTCGATCACGCCCGTCCGGCAAGGCGAGCAGAGCGTCACGATCGCAGGCAATCTCTATCGCGTGGAGTGGAAAGAGGGCCGCGATAAACAGCCCGTGCCTGAGCTCTATCTTGCAAATTCAAAACGTCCCATTGCGCTGATTAAGGGTATCAAAGGCCTCAAAACCGATGCCGTGAAACTGCATGACCGCTATTTTGAATTCAAAATGGAAAAAGGTGTTCTGACTTTAACCAGCATTCGCGTAAAAACGTCCGGTACGGAGCTCATATTCGACGGCTATGGTTTAAGCGAACTGCGGGCTGACATTGAAGATCTGCTGAAAGAAACCGATAAGGGTATTTTTGCCTCGTTCCGCAATGCCATCGAACGCCGAGGGCGTAAGCTTGGCGCTTTTCTTAGCCGGTCTGGGGTTGGACAATTCGTTCTTGGCACAGTTCTGACGGGACTTGCGCTGATAAGTTATGGGGCGATTCCGGCGGCGTTGGCGGCTGTGACGACGGTTGGAATATTCAAATCAGCGTTTTTTGCAAAGATTGATTGGGGAACCTATCAGGGCAGTTTGGTGACTCTGCATAACAGCCTTAAAGCCGCTTGGGAAGGTCCGGGCTTCCAATATAAGTTTACCGAGTTTGCCGTAGAACTTGAGTCTGCTGCCAAAGAAGTCTTGGGACAAAAAGATATTACAGAAAAAAATGGCCTGGATATTTTGGCGATCGCTCAAAAGGACGGCAAACTCAAAGAACTGATCGATGCCTTGATTCTCCGGCAAGAGCTGGCCCGCACGCGCGAGCCCGTCACCATGGGCGAACTGCAGGTTCGCACCATGATCGGTGAATTGAGGGATATGTATGCGCCCAAACAGGCAAATCTGAACCAGGAAGCGCATACGCAGCTGACGCTGACTCTGCGCGCGCTGGGCGTCACGGCCGCGGATCTTGAGACTTATTTTGGTTTTGAAGGCGGCCGCCTGCCGATGACTGATACGCATGCGCTCTTTACCCGTCTGGCGGATCACTGGCAATTCTTCGCGGCCAAAGAGCTTTTTGAATTGGGCAATGGCAGTGAAAATTCAGCCTGGCTCGAGCGTAAAAACGAAATCAAATATGAAACCACGGGACAAACCCGCGGTTCTAAACCGCTTTTTACGCTCAAAGACGATGAAATGCTGAATGCCAAGCTGGGCATGAGACGCGCCAATGCTTTCCGCGAGCGACTGCTGGTCGAAAACACCCTGCGCTTTGCCACGCGCAGCAAAACCCGGGCCAAGCACATCATTCTTGCGGCTGTTGAGAATTACAAGCGTGAGTTGGATGATCAGGAAGCCTTGCGTGCGCAGGTGCGGGCAAGACCTCTCAGCGCCGCGGAACGTAAGCAACGCGAAGAAAACCCGGATTTGACGCAACGCCAAATCATTGACAGATATTTGAGCGGCCGGGAAATGGCCCAGCAGCTTGTTGCGGATATGAAAACGGACATTCAAACCAAGAATGCCGGCGAACGCGCCTCGGCCGTCAGCCGGTTTACCCAATGGAGTGCTGTCAGGGTAACGCTTGTATTTGCAGCAACGATTATTCTGACCGGCTGGTCTGCGATCAAAGACTTGTCAAACCTGAAGACCTATAAGGATAAAACCGAGCGCCGCAAATTGATTCTGGCTGCAGTCCTTGCAGGCGGCACTGCGGCAGGGTTTGGTTTTGGCTTTTGGGTGGTCTTGGCAGCCGGGCTTGTAAGCGCAGGAACTACGCTGACCGCCACCCGCTCTGCACGAAAGCAGATGACCAGCGACCTTGAAAGTGCGCGTCAGGCCAATGTCGAAGCCAAGGTCGGCGTGCCCGCCTCCGATGAAAAGCCCGGCGACCGGGTCATGCAGCTTAATCGCGAAGGTCGCCCCAAACGCATTCCCACTTTTGGCGACGCGGCCCGTGCTCAGGGGCTAAAACCGGCGGCCTCTTTTAAAACCGCAAGTGAAATAGAAATCACGGCAGACGTCGTTTCTTATCGTGCAAAGAGCAAAACGGTTGAAATCAGTGTGACGGCGCAATCAGTTAAGAGTGAAGATGTGTCCGTGTTGGTCGACACACTTTCCGAGCAAGTCCAGACGGTGTTGAGCGCCGATAAAGATACCAAAGCCGTGAAAGTCACGCTGAGCTTTGGCGGCAGAACTTTTAATCTTGCATTCCGTGGTGAAAACGCCGCGGCCATCGCTAAACAAATTCAGGATATTCAGGATCATCCCTCCGTTTTGGGCAGCATTCTGGCTGAAAACCGGCGCGGCGGCGATGCCGCAGGCACGACCATTCTTGTCGCTCTGCCGGAAAAAAATGGCGATGAGTCTGTGGTTAACATTGAGGTGAATCCGGACTGGATTACGCCCGAGCAAATGCAGTACCTCTGCCTGCAGCACCTTTATGAAGACCGCGGCATGTCGGCGGACCGCATGGTGGAAGAAGGCGGTACGCAGGGAACCTTTGCTCAGTATCAAGGGGACCTGGGCAAAGCCGCGCTCTATTTGATTAATGGCCAGCTCGTTCTGATTGATAAAAAAGCCCTGGGTAACGACAAGAATCTGCGCTCAAAAATAAGCGCGATCACCGCAGGTTCAGGACAAAAAGGCTTGGTGATTATCGGCAGCGATGCCGTGGTGGATTCAGACTCCAAACTTATTTTTGAAACAAACGGCCAGGGCGCCTTTTTTAACGGTAAAGTTGAATTCGGATCTACGGTTACAGTCAAAGGCCGTACGTACGTCGGGGAAAATGTCAAATTCAGAACCGATGCGCAAGTCGAGGAAAAGGTCCGGATTGAGGGCGGCGAACAAGACCAGAAAACCAAGACCCCGGCGCTGACGGTCATTCGTGCGGCCACAGGTTCCGCGGGCGGCACAGGTGCGGGCGGGAAAAAACCAAAGATCGTCATCGGCCGGGGCGCGCGGATTATCAACAGCGTAATTAGCGCCAACGTTTCCTCGGGAACCAGCGTCGATCAATCCGATTACTGGGAACAACTGCCGCAAGACAGTATTGTCTCGGGCTTGTCTCAGCGTCTGGCGTATCAGGAGGGCAGTGACTTCTCCGATTCGAAAACTGACGGTGGTTTGATCGAGGGCCGGATCGTTTACTATCAGGCTAATGACGGCAGCATGCGTCAAACCGGTCTTAACCGTATTGAGCGGGCCGAACGGGTTTTTGTTGAAAGCGCGCCCAAATACCCCCGCACTTTGCGGGACCTGATTCTTTTCCTGATTGGCCATTATACCGGCGCGGCCTTTAAGCGCATTTTGCGTTTCTTGCACGAGGAGGGTCTTCGCGGCCTTACTCTGCGTCTCATCCCGGTGGCCTGGTCGCTGGGTATTTTCGGTAAACGGTTTGAAGCTAAGCTATTTCGTCAAAATGAAGCTTACATCAATCAGAAAGCCGGTGAGTCGGCGGCCCTGCCGCTGGCATTGAGTACGGAGGAAGATCAGTCAAAGCTGACACCGGAGCAGCAAGCAGTTTTGAGTGCGCACAGTTTTGAAGATCTCGAGATGCTCGCGGCCAAGGATGCCCGCCGTGAAATGCGAGCTCTGGCGTGGAAGCCGCTGGGCATTGCCCTGGCCGCGCCCGTGGGTCTTGCTCTGCTCGCGTACGCCGCGTTTTGGCTGGTCGCCTCAGTGGGTTTTGCCGGCCTCGGTCTGGGTGCGCTGACGGCACTTGTGGCCGGGCTTGCCGTCTGGGGCATTGTCAAATGGTATAAGGGCGTCGTTCACAACGGGCTCATGAGCGCTTTGCACAGCTTTAAAGAGGGAATAAAAACCGGCTTTGGAAAATTCAAAGAAGCGGAAGGCATCCAAGCCGCTACAGATAACGCCAAAGGCGCTGCTTATGGCTTTGGCTATGCCATTGCCGCAGGCGCTGAATACGTTCTGAAACAATTTTTTGGCTCGCGCATCCCTGGCACTGCCATATTGAAAGTTTTGAGCTTGGTGCTTCCTTCGCTTATTGGGCTGGCGATTTTTTGGTGGGGCTTGCCTCTGGCGGGAGCGACTGTAAGCGCGCTTGGCGGCGGCGCTGTGGTTAAAGCCGTGAGTGTCTCGTTGATTGGCAAGCTGTTAGGTTGGCTAATTCCGGCGGCAGCGATAGCTCTATCGGTTTGGCTTTGGTTCCGTGATTACCGTTTTGAGAAAATTTTTGCACCGATTAAACAAGCGGTCAAAACCAACCGCGATGAGTATGAAAATTATAGCCAGTTCCGCGCCAAGCTTGATTCCGATGCCCTGACCGCGCAGGCGCAGAAAGACAAGCAGATCGACGAACACTTTGCCGCAAATCCTGATTTGCTTCCGCTTCGCGATAATTTCGACCGGGCTTATGCGGCCAGAAATCCCCAGCTGGGTGCGGGGTTGTGGTTCTATCTGCGCAGCGGGCTTGCGTCACGTACCGGACTGCGTGTCTGGTGGCTTGACCGCGTACTGCGTCGTTATGCGGACAGCGATCATACACTTGTTGTGAAGGACGCCCGGATCAAGCTGGCCACAGATCCTTCCGAAGGAAATCAGACTGTGGCGTTTGAACTTGCCAAAAAACTTGAAGCCAACCGTCTCACCATGAAACAGCGCGCCAAGATTCAGAAACGCTACGAGGCCCGTCAAAAAGAATTACAAGAACAGTTAAAGAGTGGTCTGGATCAATCTGCCGAAGCTGAAACTCTTTATGAACAATACTCCAAGGAACAAAATGAAATTGAAGACTTGAATTGGCGCATCCGCCATGAATCGAAGGAGGAAGTAAAGCAGAGCCTCGAGGGCGAGGGCGGCCGGGACACGAAAGTTGAAGATATGAGCAAATTCTTCGACGTCAACGGAACTGAATCCCAGGTTGGAAAAATTTGCGGCGAAGGTAAAAAAGCCGACGAGTGTGTTGCGCTACTCAAGGCGAATTTCCGCGAGCGCTTCGAATTAGAGCGCAACTTTAACCGCGTTTTCAGCGGGCGTCAAATCGGCGAAGACAAGGTTTTGGGTGAGGGCGCGGTGGATGCGGCCTTCCGCAAGAGCCTCGACGATCGTTATGCCGCGATACTGGCTGAGCGGGAAGGCCGTAAGCGCCAGGAAATCGAAAAGCTCATGGCCAAAAAAGACAGCCGCGATTCTCTGCTGGCCTTGAATCCCTTTGAGAGCGTCATCACCGTCTATGACTTGATCCATCTGTCCAAACTTCATTACGGAATTGATTTGAATGCTCGCGGAGAAAAGAACGCACTGGATGATTTCCGGCGCAGAATGCTGGCTAAACTCCTGCACCAGGTCAATTCGTCTTGGGGTAATCTTGAAGCTCACTTAATTTTGAGCGTCTTGGATAATCAAGGCCAGGTGAAGCTGGGGAAGAGTCAGTTTAAATTTCTTTTTGACGCCAAGACTTCCATTGTTGCCGCAGTCAAGGTGGGTGCCGCCGTACAGCAAATTCAGACCGAAGCCGCAGAACTTGCAGCCGATAAGCAGGTCTTGAGCGCCCGCAGACTCTATGAAATTTTGGATTCCACGGGTGTGGATGCCTACGGCAATGACAGCCATTTTGCAGCCCTACGTGAAATCGAGGCCTTCTTGCGCATAAGCGGTGATTTAGAATTTATGAGCGCAGAAGATTTGCTCACTTTGGCCGCTGATCCTCAATCCGCTCAGTTTGCTGACTTTGCTTACAAACTCAAGCAGCTTACGGGCACCGAGGTCACGCCTGAGAATTATCGGGAAGTCTTGAAAACAGCCTATCTGCGTTCTCTCCCGCTAAGTGCCGCAGAAAAGAAGAAAATCGTTGAAGCTTCAAGTGAAAGTGAGCATGTTGCTCAGGAAGCGATTGATAAAGCGATGGCGGACCCCCTGGATTCGGCTGCTTGGTATGCGGCGCTTGAGGGCTTAAGCATTAGACCTCCAGTACGTGGTAAAGGCCCGACGGATGCTTTGGTTTTTGAGCAAACGATTCGCCGCGGCCTTGCCACCCTTTATAAACATGATGCCGACCGCAATTATCGCAAGGCAGAAGAAGAAAAACGCCGCGTCGCAACTGCAACGGTCGATGCGGCGAAAACGCGTCCCATGTTGTCCGCAGCTGCGGCCATCCACAGTTCGGCTTGGGAGAGCGTGTATGCACGTCGTCTCGAGTACGGCCTGATCAACGGGCAGCAATTTTTGGATGACGCCAAGGCGCGTTATCAGGTCAAAGGCCAGGAAATGCTTAAGCGCACCGACTTGCCCGCCTGGTTTCGGGCCATGCTCGAAGTTAATCTGGAATTTGCCCGCATCCTGCCGTTTAAACTCGAAGCCCTGGATACGGATGCGGCCATGAGCGAAGATCAGGATGGCAATCCAGTCATGAAGTTTAATTCGGAATTGATGAAAAACCTGATGAAGATGGAGTATAGCGGCCTGGTCGAAGATCCGGATGAGACCGTCTTCCTGGTGATCTTTGCTTTGATTTCACACGAAGCAACCGAACATGGCATTGACGAACTCTATGTCGCTATGAAGGGCAGCGACAATACGGCCGTCAAGGGACGCTCCCGGACGAGCTTCGCAGAAATGGCTAAAAAGATGCGGGCGCGGGCCAAGACCTTACGTAATTCGGATGTCCTGGAAGCGGACCGTCTTGATGCCAAGGCCGCAGAGCTGGAACACTACGGCAAGCTGGTGGTTGACCGGCTGCAGCTTGTCAATCGTGTCGATGGCTACGGACCGGGTTCAGACGATCACAACGCCGCATTCCGCGACTTCCTGGCAGAAACGTTTGCCGCGCATTTCTTCCGCTATTCGCCTAAGGACGCCGACCGCACCGGCATTTTGCAGGCCTACCGCGCGCGTACCGTGATTGAAGGCAGCATCATTCCGCGCAATAAAGCGGCTTACTACGAAGAGATCATTCATCAGGGCGCGGATCAGGACCCGATTGAAAAATACCTGCGCGGCGATCGCAATGCCTTTGAAGCGATTTTCCGCTACTTCAAGATGAACCCGGTCATCGGCTGGTGGGGCCAGGTTGAAGAACTGATCACTGATGGCGGAGAGCATAATGTGAAAAAAGCGCGCGATATCCTTGAGAAAAAGTACAAAGAAAACAAAGAAAAGAAAGCCAAGGGCGAGCAAATTTCTCTCAGCCCGCCGGATTACCGCAAGTATGACAAGCTGATCCGTACCGCCGAGAGTAACCCAGGCTATGCAAAATCTTTGGTTTCCGATATGCGGCGCGCCCGTGAGCGCGACCTGTTCTATTCTCTTTCGGTCTATGGCCGTCAGAATTCACACTTCTTGAATGATGCGGTCATTCCCATCGCGCAAATGGAATCCGATATGCGCCGTGAAGTGTCGACTGCTCCGGCTAAACGCCAGCGCCTTGTGACTGATCGTGCCCCCATTCTGGATCAACTCGAGAGTATTTTAAACCAGCCTGAAAATTGGCGCAGCCGGGTTTTGAATGGACTGCGCGCGGTACGCACATGGAAATTCGCAGGTTTTGCGGCTATGGTTGGTTTTGGCGCGGCCACAGGATGGATCGGAGCCGGATTGCTTACGCTCTTAGCGCTGGGATTAACTGCTTTCGGGTTCAATCAATGGTCTAAGTCGCCGGCCATTCGCGCTCTTGAAACCGCGCGCGACACGATGTCTCTTTACGTTAGTCCGCGGGCGGAATCGCAAATTGAGCTGGCCCGCCGCCGCTATGCGGCCCGGGCCTGGACGTTTGGCCTCGACAAAATCAAAATTAAACATTTGGACTTCCATGTTAAAAAGACGCGCGAGACCACCCAGGATTTAACGCGGGGATACCGGCTGGCTCTGCAAAACGGACTTAAGGGCATCTATGACGAACCCTTTAAAGACGATATGCTGGCAGCCGATGACGAACTCAATCTCATTGAGCAACTGGCGCATAAGGACACGGCGGAGCTCGAAGAGACCGTTCTGGAACGGTTTGAAAAACTTTTGGCCCGAACACCGCCTCCGGGAGTTTCGGAGGATGATCCGCTGGGTGTGAAAAAGCTTGAAAAGCGCTTCGGTCAACTGAAACCGCGCGGCGGTCAGATGGATCTGTGGGACGGGATTGCTGAAGCGGTTGCGAGGCTGGGAGCAAGCGAAGAAGAACGCGAAAAAATTCTCGAGGAATTCCGCAACTCGAGCTATCGCGGCAACGAATTCAAATATAAGACGCAGATTGTTCAGAAATTCGTGGAATTGAGCGCGCGGGAATACCGTCAAATGCTGAGTGCTGATCATGAGCTTTTTGATCGCTCACAAATCGCCGCGCGCTTCCGCGCAATGGAAAACCGCTTGCGGGATATTCTTGATCAGCCGGCCGCGCAATTTAAAACAGCGGATGAAGAAACATCCACGACAGCCATCATCGTTGAACGGGATGTCAGAGCCTTTGAGACGAAGCAAGTTGCGGAAGGCCGCCCCACTCCGGATGGAAAAACGCGCGGGGAGATGCAGCAGTTTCTGGATGAAAAAGCCCAGGCCGGGCGCGAAACTTTTGAACTCGTCAAAGGGATGGCAGCGACGAATGCCGATCAAGCCGCAAAAACAGCGGCCGTTGATGAATTTTTGAAAGCTCTTTTTCAAGCGTTTTTTGTCAAAGACGGCACCCCCAACCTCGAAAAGATCCGCAAGGCCGCCAAAGACAATGGCTTGACGCTGGATGAAGACGATTTGACCGGATCTTATTTGGCCGCTTTGCGGGAAGTCGTGCTGCGTGGCGTGGACATCGAGCTGGTTGATCCAAGCCGGTTGACCTCGGTTTGGCTTTATGATTTACCTCAAGTGCCGTTCATGCAGATCCGGGTGCGCGACTGGAAGTTCTTTGCCAGCTTGCTGGGCAAACCCGGCGCCGGCGCTTTTGCCGAGGCCCCGGAAGATGTCCTAGGCACTCTTTTCCAAAAAACCGGCCTTTTTGTGACGCCTTACAATGTGGACCCGAGCGATGTAGAGCATGAGTACATGCACTCTATTGATCCTACGCCCGGAACCGAAGAACTCAAGATTGAGATTGCCTCGGCGGAAAAAATGAAAGAATTGCGGGCCATGGGGCTTCAAGTTCTCCGAGGGACGCTGACGTATTCACAGATCCTGCGCAATTTTATGGATGATAAGGCGGGCAATTATCTCGAACAGTATGCCAAAAAAGACGGCATTTTGGATGATACGGGCCGGCCCGTTGCCGGGAAAACATGGAAAGACTACCAGGATTACCGTGAGCGCCATCAGGCCCGCATTCGCCGGTCCGTTGCGATTCTGCAATGGCTGCACGAGTCTCTGCCGGCACACGTGGTCGTGCACATGCTTTCGTATCAGTTTGTCGATGAAATGGCCTTCATTAATGCCTTCAAGTCGCTTAATTTTGATTCTCTGAGCGAATATGCCGGCGTAGAAACTACGGGCGAAGTTGAGAAATTTTACAAGGACCAGGTCCGTTCCGTTCTTGAAGCTGAAGATTTCACGGCGGCCGCTAAATCGGCGGTTGAGCAGATCATGTGGCGGGATGAAATCGGAGCCCGGTTCCGACTGCACGGATTCTTTAATTCGCTGATCGCAGCTTCAGGCACAGATGCGGAACGCACGGAACGTTTTAAGGCGTTGGCGGAACTTTACCTGTCGGCCAAAGAACGCGTGGTTTCACCCGCGCTGCTTGCTGCATTTTTTGAAAATAGCGCCGACCCTGTGGTCCACCGTTTCAATATGACGGCGCTGGGCCAGCATCAAACGAGTAACGGGGAATTTGCCGGCAAAGATCCGGCGCAAGTTCTGGCCGAAACGCAGGCCTTTGTCGAGCAGCTGCGTGCGGGCAAGACATTGGAAGAATTGATCGCTCAAGGCGGATATGAAAATGTTCTGAATCCCAAACTGGGCCAGTATGTTGCGAAATTGAGCCGAGCCATGACGCCGGATGAATTGAAGGCGATGGTTGGTAAGGGCTATGAGCTGGTTTATGTTGAAAAACCGGTGAAACAGCCGGATGGTTCCGAAATCACAGAGTACTACCTCTCCATCGGGGCCTTTCCGAATGAGGCGGAAACCTACGGTAAAGACGGCTTCACGTTTATGTTCCATACGCATCCTGAAAATTCAAACGTTGTTCCGTCGACCTGGATGGCCGAATTGGAAGAACATCATCAGTTTGACGGTATCAATCAGTCGAAGAACCGTGCTGACGGCCAGCCCCGCTGGCTCTATCTGGCCGGAAAAATGAGCGACAATGTCTGGCTTACCCGTTACCGCAAAGCCACGGCCGAGGAAGCGGAGAGTTTTATTGCCGAATCCAAAGCACAGGAAGTCGATGGAGAAGCGAAAACGGTGATCGGAGACTTCAACCGCGTGGCGCAAGTGGCCAGCAACCGGATCAGCCGCGGCGTTGCCAATTTTTACTTTAACCCATTCCATGCCTTGATTCAGGATCCGGACGGCACCTATGTGTTTGTAGAAATTGTACCGGCCGGACAAGCCGATGAAAATTTCTTTCAGCATACGGCCGACTTCGACCCGCGCGAGTTTGCGCGGCCCGAATCACCCCTGGATGCGTTAACCAAGCGAAATGTTCAGCCTAAACCCGCGCCGGCTGCTGCCGAGACGCAAAAAGAACGTGGAAATTTTGCCGCAGATTCTGAATTAAACAATCGCATTGCGAACGAGCATAATGAAATTATTAAGGCGTCTGTGGATCTCGATACCTCCGGTGTGGATATCACCGGATCGTCTGTAAAGAAACTTCGAGAGAACTATGAGCAATCTGTGATTGCCTTCAAGACGCAGGTTAGCGTTTATGATTCCGGCGGCGTAACGAATGTAATCATAGAAAATCTAAAAGCTCAGAACGGCACTCTGGCCGCACTGCAAGGAAAAGTCGAAGGTTCTCTAAGGAGTTCTGACAAGACGCGTACGGCGTTAGAAACGCTGCTTGGCGAAGTGAGTGCCGGTCTTGCATCGGGCGCTGGCAGCCAGCTGCAGACTCAAAAAGCGGAGATCGAAAGAAGTTTAAGCGTTGTTGAGAATGCGACGACAAATCGACGCGCGCTTTTGACCGCAATTACCGATCTTGAAATGCAAATCACGAAAGCGATTGATTCCATTGTGCTTAATCAGCGGAAACCGGACAGCGGGCTCAACACTCGCTCCGAACTGCGTCAGATTTCGGGTCTGGAAAAACCCGAACAAGTCGTACGATCCGAACTGCGTTTAGCCGGCGAGAAAGCTGGAACTGCTATGGCTGGTGGCGTTGGGTTAAATCCGCTCATTAGCAGTGCGCTGGATAGCGAAGCTGGACGCAAACTTGGTCTGCGGGAGAAAGCGGACGCGCTTCGGGCGCGCGGAGGCTCCATTGAATTGAGTTCTGTCGTGCGGCATCACCGGACCGGTGAACGCGTACTCGGATTCTACGACGCGACCGATAAGCGGATGGTTCTGAGCGAAACCAAAATTCTTCGGCTGGCCAAATTGCTGAAGATTTCAGCCGAACAAGTGACGACGATTATTCTGGCCCATGAACTTTTCCACTCCGATGAACATGCGAAAAACCCGAGACGTATCTATTCACGGGATTATGAGGCCGCTCACATTGACGAAGAAGTGCTCGCTTGGAAGCGTACGGCGGAGGCCATGGCGATCGTTGCACCGGCTGTGTTTGCCAAACAAATTGCGCGCATTCACGCCTTTGAAGCGCTTTACCGGTCAACCGTGCCGAAGATCCGCAATGTGGCGGGTACAATGGTGCGTCATCCGAACCATTTGGATACCATGATGGTGCCGCTCAAACCGCAGTTGTTTACCATTGGACTGGCCTCGGAATTGGGGACGATTACCGGGCGCAAGGTGCCGGGACTTGAACCGAGCGCAGCGGTCATTGCTGCCAAAATCCTGCAGCTGCGCAGTCAGGGTGTTTCGGATAACAACGTCGTGCTGGTCATTCAGGGCGGGGATCTCGCAGCCCGAGATGCCGTACGTGCCGCGCTGAAACAAACTGGTTTTACCGGTAAGGTCTATCTGGCGTATGAGGCGCTTAGTGATCTGGCCAAGGCCAGCGGTCATGCGGTTGACCGTATTGCCGGCGACATTCTCGATGTCGCTGAGACTATGGCTGCTCTCGGCTTGCGCGAAATCGTCGAGCAAGTCGGCCGCGGCAATGATGGCGAGATTTCCTTCCGTGCGCTCATGTCCGCCATCGGCCGCCTGCTGCTCGAGTTCCGCACCGACATGGCCGCCTCCGCTTCGGCGTAAGCCATGATGACTGCATTAAAACACGACGCATTCAGGGCGGGTTTGGAACCCGCCGCTACGCGTGCACCAAACTGTCATAAATTGACAGCGGCACAGTGATACAAAATGTGTACATAGTTGCAATAATTTTTATGTACACAACTATTGACACAAGTTAGTAAGTCTGTTAGCTTTTATTTAGCTAAGGAGGTGAGCTATGAAACTTGCATCGATTCGTGAGTTCCGAAGCGGTGTTTCTGGTTACACGCGAAAGGGACAGATGGTCATTGTAACCCGCAGCGGTAAAATGATCGGCTGTTTTTTGCCGCTTACTATAACAGAAGATATCCCGATTGAGTTGAAGAGAGAATTTGTAGCAAAACTTGGCAGTTCTATCGCAACCCGGTTAGCAAAAGAGAAAGTTCAAGAAAAAGAGATCCTGGATGACTTCCGAGAGTTTAAAAAGAGCCGCCGCCGATAGTAATGTCATTCTCTCTGCCGTGATCGGCAAGGCGGCCTTGCGGATTTTCATCCGCCCTGAGCTGGAATTGATTACGACCCAATTTAATCTCAGGGAAGTTGAAGAATATCTGCCGCGCCTTGCCAGAAAGTATCGGTTAGATGAAAGGGCTCTTATTTGGCAGCTAAAAATGCTGCCCGTTCATGCTTTTATGGAGGGATATTACAAAAGCCATTTGGAGAAGGCCGAGAGACTCCTAAACGACAGAGATCCGGACGATGTTCATTTATTGGCATTAGCTTTAAAAGAAAACAGCCCCATCTGGTCAAATGATCGTGATTTTGAAAAACTTTCCATCCCAGTTTATACCACGGCTAAATTCCTAAAAGCCTTGGAGGGATAATTCTCTATCCCGATATCTTTAATTTATGGGCACTTCCGCATCTGCGCAAAATAATGTATCGCTTTCTAGTTGGTTGAAATCATCTCTCCTCAGGAGGTTGTTAATTTATGAAAAAGGAAAAAGAATCTAAGGCCTTGTTGGAAGTTAGGAAATGGGAAAAGCCGTCGCAAAGGAAGCTAGCAAGCTTCACGGTTTAGCACGGCTTGATTATTACAACAAAGGCAGTAAAACTTTAAAATGGAGAGGTAAGAAAGCTGCTTAACAAAACGGGTGGTCTACCCTCGAAAGATGCAGGCGATGGAACTTGTGCGGTCCTTGCAAAAAGGGTTAGATCAGGAAGGCCGTGGAGAATTTTTACCGGCGGCTGACGTCGAAAAAATGATTTTTTGGAAAAAAAAAGCGGCGTAGGCCGTATCAAATTTTTTACACTCCCGAAGCAAGAGATCGGCTTCAAGAAATTGCTCGGTTTGATCCAAAATCAGCCCGCATCGTATCCTCTTTGATCGACTGTGTCATCCCCGAAATCGTTAGTCGGCTATCCGAGATTCCCGCCAAAAGCATGCGGGAATGACACTCTGCCAATGCCGGCATAGACATGACAGTCTCTGTTTCCACACCGAGGCGGGAATGACACTCAAGGGAAACCGCATGAAGTAAGGTTCGTCCCTGTCTAAGCATGATTTGACAGGAAAATGCGCTGACGTAGACTTGACTTAATCGCTCTGAAACCAAAGTGAATTATGAATCGGAAGGGGGAGAGATGCCATGAAAAAGAAACTGGTTGTTCGGTCAAAAAAAATTTTGGGCGGAACACCTGTATTTGCAGGAACACGAGTCCCCCTGAGGGCTTTGATTGATTATCTGGAGGCAGGCAGACCGCTTGACGAATTTCTCGACGATTTTCCAGCAGTAAGCCGGTCTCAGGCGAAGGGAGTGCTTGAACTGCTCATTAAAACTCATGTTGCAGGATTGCCCTATGAACGTGCTGCTTGACGAGTGCATTCCGCGGAAACTAAAACAGGAATTCAAGAATCACACCGTTGCAACCGTCACTGAATCAGGGTGGTCAGGCAAACAAAATGGTGATCTTTTACGCCTTGCCGAGAAAAAATTTCAGGCATTTATTACGGTCGATCAAAATTTGAGTTACCAGCAAAATGTCAGCAAGTACGACATCGCCATCATTCTGCTGATGGCAAAAGATAACGATCTTGCAACCTTACGTCACGTCCTCTTTTTTCGAAGATTCGCCGAATTCTTCCCGAAATAAAACCCAGACAAATTTTTAAGATTAGCAGTTCCGGATAAGTACACGCGGTACCGTTAATCCTTCATTTTCTGGTAAATTATTGAAGATTGACACCTGCCGGAGCAGGCGCGATAATACCCTCGTTTTGACCATCATGCTGACGCGCACACCCACTCAAATCCCGATAAAGACTGCGGATTCCATCCGCGGTTTTTTATATTCTTAAAAGGACTCACCTCAATGACCAAAGGCACCGTTAAGTGGTTTAATAATCAAAAAGGTTATGGTTTTATCGCCCCGGATGGTGAAACCGGTAAAGACGTATTCGTTCACTATGCCGACATTCAAGGCGACGGTTTCAAAAGCCTGCAGGAGAATGAAGCGGTTGAATTTGAAATCACCAAAGGCGACAAGGGCGAAAAAGCGATCAACGTGGTCCGCGTCAAATAAACTTTCCGCAACCGTGAGCGCTGTCATCCCCGAAGGCTGTTGTCGGGGATCTGTTTTTTCACTGGAGACCCCAAGGTATGGACTCGACTATGAGCGAAACCAAACTGCCGACCGTTGCATTAAAGGAAGCCGGGCAAAGCCCCTGGCTGGATTTCATCAGCCGCGATCTTCTGTGCTCCGGCACGCTGGCCGGCTACATTAAAGACAAAGGCCTGTTGGGCGTTACTTCCAATCCCTCGATTTTCCAAAAAGCGATTACGACGCCTGGGGCCGGCTATGAAGCGGATGTGGCCAAACTTTTTGCGGCCGGGGCCTCCACGTATGAAGTCTACGACGCCTTGACGGTACGCGACATTCAAGATGCCTGCGATGAGTTCCAGGGCATTTTCAAGAAATCCAGCGGCGAGCATGGCTTTGTCAGCCTGGAAGTTGATCCGGGCCTGGCTGACGACGAAGAAACCAGCGTGCGCGAAGGCGTTCGTTTGTTCAAAGCGGTTGACCGACCCAATGTGATGATTAAAATTCCTGCGACCGAGGCGGGTGTGCGGGCTTTCCGCCGCTTGATCGCGCAGGGGATCAATGTCAACGTCACGCTCATGTTTTCGATTCAGCATTACCGCGATGTGGCCCGCGCCTACCTCGACGGCCTGGCCGATTTCAAACGTAAAAAAGGCGATTTGAGCAAAGTCCATTCCGTGGCCAGTGTTTTTGTCAGCCGTTTTGATACGCTGCTTGATAAAAAACTCGAAGACTTGGCCCAAAAAACGCCCGACCCGTCCAAACGCGCTTCCATTTTGGCCCTGCGCGGCAAGGCGGCCGTGGCCAACGCCAAACTCATCTACCAGGAATTTTTAAAATATTTTGCGTCGCCGGAGTTTCACGAACTAAAAGAATCCGGCGCGTGGGTCCAGAAAGTGCTCTGGGGATCTACGAGCACCAAGAATCCGGATTATAACGATCTGCTGTATGTGGAGCCGCTGGTCGGGCGCGAAACCGTCAATACTCTGCCGCTGCCGACGTTCGAGGCCGTGCTGGACCATGGAAAAATTGAGCCGAACACGATTGAGAACGGGCTGGAAGATGCCTATCAAGTGACGGAAGATCTGGCCGGCCTGGGTTTTCAACTCGGCGAGACGGGCGCGGAATTGCAGCGTGCCGGCGCCAAGTCATTCTGTGAAGCCTTTGACGTGTTGATGAAAACGCTTGAAAAACTCGGCTTCCAGCACCGTCCGGAATTAAAGGGCGTTAAAGCCCCGGATTTCAAGTTTCAACTCAGCCCGAATATGGCGGAAGATGCGCATCTCCTGCAGGCCTTTGAAAAAGCGGAAAAGGAAAATTATTTGGCCCGGCTTTTGAAAAAAGATCCGACGTTATGGAAAAGTGATGCCGGCCATCAGAAGGTGATTCTCAACCGCCTGGGCTGGCTTTATTCCTCGGATTGGCTTCTGGGCAAACTGCATGAGATCGACCGCCTGGCCGAGGAAATTCGTCAGGACAAGATCGAGAGCGTCGTGCTGTTGGGCATGGGGGGCTCCAGCCTGGCACCCGAAGTGTTGAGCCTGATCGGTAAGGCCCCAGCGCGGCATAAACTGGCATTTCATATGCTCGATACCACGGACCCCGGCAGTATTTTGGCGGTCGAGAAAAAAATAAAATTTAAATCCGCGCTTTTTATTGTGGCGAGTAAATCCGGCGGTACGGTCGAGACCATGTCGCAATTCCACTATTTTTATGACAAAGTTCTGAAAGTCTGCGGTAAAGGAACGGAAGCTGCCCGGCAAGCCGGCCGAAGTCCCATGACTTCAGCACGCTCGCGAGAACTTGAGGTTCTCGTCTCCGCAGGTCGGCATTTTATCGCGATTACGGATGCCGGCTCCGGCCTTGAGCAGTTGGCCCGCGAGCGATGTTTCCGCAAAACGCTGATTAACCCCACCGATATCGGCGGCCGCTATTCGGCGCTTTCGTATTTCGGTATCGTGCCCGTGCTTCTGGCCGGGTTTCCGGTCCGGGGTATTTTAAAATCGGCGGCGGATCTTTTGTCGGCCGTGATCGCGGCGCCCAAAGTGCGGCAAAATCCGGCCGTTGGATTAGGCAGTGTTCTCGGAACTCTGGCCCGCTACTACAAAAACAAGGTCACCTTCCTGACTTCACGCCAATTACAGCCCGTGGGTGCATGGCTTGAACAGCTGATTGCCGAAAGCACGGGCAAAGAAGGCCGCGGCATTGTGCCGGTCGAAAGCGAGCCGGCTCTTAAGGCCGCCGATTTCGGTGATGACCGCGTTTTCGTGGTTTTACAACTTAAAGGGGATAGCATGACGGCTGTACAGCCGACACTGAGCGCCGTACGTAAAGCTGGTTTCCCAGTGATTGAAACCACCTGGGAAAACACCGATCAGGTTGGCGCTGAGTTTCTGCGCTGGGAAATTGTGACGGCCATTGCCAGCGCGGTTCTGGAAGTCAATCCGTTTGATGAGCCGAACGTCAAGGAAAGTAAAGACCTGACCGGGCAGTTTTTGTCCCGCCTCGAAAAAACCGGCAAACTGCCGGATCCGGCCCACGGACTTCGTCTCAGCGGCGCCATTCCGGGGGCCGGAAAAACCAAGCAGGGGCTGGAAAAGGCTGTTGCCGAATGGCTAGGCCGGCTTGAAAAGGGAAGTTATGCCGCTGTGCTGGCCTATACCGAGAGATCAGCGCCTTACGAAGCGGCCCTTGGGCGGCTGCGCAAAACACTGGGGTCCGCACTAAAAATTCCGGTTGTCTCCGGTTTTGGCCCGCGCTACCTGCATTCGATTGGACAACTCTATAAGGGCGGGCCGCGTAACGGTCTTTTTATCCTTTTTTATCAGGACGAAAAAACCGACGCGAAGGTCCCCGGAACTTTTTACCGCTTTGGGCAGCTTAAGAAAGCCCAGGCTCTGGGAGATTTGAACGCCCTGTCCAATAAACAATTGCCGGTTTTGGCCGTTAATCTTGGCAAAAACTCGCTGATCCAACTTAAGCGTTTTGAACTTTATCTGGGTAAACGCTTAAAGAAAACCGGTAAAAGTAAACAAAAATGACCGCGCGGCAGCTTCTACAAAGAGCCTGCATCTTTGCGCTTTGTCTGGCAGGCTACGGCTGCGCGACGTCACGGCCTCCGGCTTACACGCCGGCTGCCGCTATGCCCGCCGCGCCCGCGGCAGCGGCCGCTTACAACCCGGCCGTTTCGTTTTACTCCGGCTTTAATTCGCCTCAGACCGTCCAGCATGTGGTCGGTCCCTATGAAACGCTTTGGCGCATCAGTAAAACGTATGGCGTTGACATGGACGCCATCATGCAGGCCAATAGCATGACCAACCCCAGCCAGCTCAAGGAGGGTCAGAGGCTTAAAATTCCCGGGACTTTGGGGGCCCGTCCGTACATTCCGCTGCCGCCGGCCACGCGCTGGACTTATATTGTCATTCATCACACCGCGACGCATGACGGCGATGCCAGCAAGATTCAGAAAATTCATTTTCAGCGGGGTTTCTGGAACGGGCTGGGCTATCACTTTTTGATCGATAATGGTACTTATGGGAAGGCGGATGGCCAGATCGAAATCGGCCCGCGCTGGGTCAAACAGATGGATGGCGCGCATGCCAATGCGGACGATATGAACATCCGCGGCATCGGTGTCTGCCTGGTGGGTAATTTCAGCGAAACGAATGTTTCTCCGCGTCAGCTGGAATCCCTAGTCTATGTCGTAAAAACGCTTCAGAAGCGCTACGGCATTCCCGACAACCACGTGATCCGTCATGGCGACGTCAAGGGCAAGAACACCGAATGCCCCGGCACGCGTTTTCCGTGGGCAGATTTTAAGCGCCGTCTGAATGCGTGAATCATAAATCGTGAATCATATTCTCCCTCTCCCCGGAGGGGAGAGGGCATGAATGACACAACTCCAACAGAGTTGTGCATGATTGTCTCGGTCTCCGCACAGAGGCTGGGGTGAGGGGTGCGTTTTAAAGTCCCTCCGCATGTCCAAAATTCATCACCCATATCATTTTTTTTGATTCACGATCCACTAGCCACGGCTAACGATTCGCGGTCTCTATGCTCCTCGAACTCCACATCCAAAACTTTGCCCTGATTGACTCGCTCGCGCTGGAGTTTGGCCCGTCGCTGAATGTCCTGACTGGTGAAACCGGGGCTGGAAAATCCATTTTGATCGAGGCTCTGCGGCTGGCCTTAGGGGAACGCATGGAAGCCGCCCAAGTCCGCGAGTCCAGTAAGCCCTGTATGATCCAAGCCATTTTTACCTTAGAGCCGGAAGTCCGCGCCAAAGACACGCGGTTTGCGGAATACGCGCCCCAGGCCGGAGACTACCTGGTTTTTAAACGGGAAATTTCGGCCGAGGGCCGCAGTAAAAGTTATTTGAACGGCCAGTTTGTCAATCTTGCAGTCCTGCGCGAACTGGGCAGCCGCCTGATCAACATCCACAGCCAGCATGATCACCAGCAGATTTTAGAAAGCGCATCGCATGGTCCCATGCTCGACCGTTTTGCCCGGTCCGGAGCCAAAAGCACGAAGTTTATTAAAGCCGAAGAGCGCTATCAGGGGCTTTACCAGCGCTACCGCGAATTGACCGACTCGCGCGAAAAGCTCGCGCGCGATCAGGCCCAAAAAGAGCGTGAACTGGATCTGCTGAGATTTCAGGTCCAGGAAATCAGCCGTGTGCAGCCCGAAAAAGAGGAGTGGACGGCTTTAAGCGAAGAAAAAATTCGTCTGGCTCATTCGGAACGGCTCTCGGAACTTACCGGCGGCTTGCTGGCCGGTCTTGACGAAGATGAAGAATCGGCTTCAACGCGCATCGCCGCAGCTTTCCGCAGCCTGTTTGACTGGCAAAAAATTGATCCCTCGGCCGCCGAAGCGCTGCGAAAACTGGAATTGGCCCAGGAGCATTTGACCGAACTCGTGCGCTTCATCCAGGACTATCGCGAAAAATTAACTTTTGACGCCGGCCGCCTGCGTGAAATTGAAGACCGGCTCGACCAGTTGGAGCGCCTGCTGAAAAAATACGGCGACCCCGCCCGTCCGCATTCCCTCGAGCCGGTCATTGAGTTTCATCAGACGGCCAAAGCACGCCTGGACTATTTGGAAGGCTCGGAAACGCTGGCTGTGGATCTTTCCCGTGAGATCGATGCTCTGACGCCGGATTTGGAAAAAGCGGCGGCAGCGCTGACCGGTCTGCGCCGCGAGGCGGGGGACGCACTTGCCGGTGCGTTGATCGCCGAGTTGGCAGAATTGGGCATTAAACAAGCGCGTTTTAGCTGCGAAGTCCGGTCGGCGGAATTTGGTCCCAGCGGCCGGAATCAGATTGAGTTTATGCTGAGCGCCAATCCGGGGCAGCCTGCAGCGCCGCTCGGCGCGGTCGCCTCCGGCGGTGAAGCGGCGCGCATCATGCTCGCTCTGAAAAAAACACTGGCCCATGCCGACGAGATTCCAGCCCTGATCTTTGACGAAATCGACGCCAATATCGGCGGACGCTTAGGCAGCAGCGTCGGTGAAAAAATTGCGGCAATCAGCCGGCACCGGCAGGTGCTGCTGATTACCCACTTGCCGCAGATCGCCTCGTTTGCCAGCCGCCACATCAAAGTGGTCAAAAAATCGGCCCGGCAGGGGACGACCGTCGATTACCGGGTGCTCGAAGGCGAGGAAAAAGTGCGCGAATTGGCCCAAATGATGTCCGGTGAGCAGGAGACGCGGATTTCAAAGACCCACGCGGAAGAAATGCTGCGCATGGCCGGCAAAAAAAAATGAACGGAGTAAATGCTCCAATCGCGGTTCGATGGGCTGGAATCTTTTACGTTTTATTCCTTCTCCCCTTGGGGGGAGAAGGTCAGGATGAGGGGGATGCTTTTCCCCTCACCCCAGCCCTCTCCCCAGTAGGGGAGAGGGAGAGAGAAAATAAAAAAGGAGTAAATAGAAGCATGAAGAAATTTATTTTAGTCAGCGCATTATTTTGTTTTCTGGCAGTGCCTGCTTTTTCACATGCGGCCCAAGAGGGAGTCTTGAGCACAAAATACACGGAGCGCGTCCCGGCCCGCTTTGGCACCGGCGTCATGAATACGCTGTTCGGCTGGACGGCCTTTTTTATGGCACCGCATCAGGCGTTTCAAGAAGGCGCGAATGCCGGTGAGGCGCTCGGCCGGGCCCTGGCCCATCCAGCGGCTTATACGTTTTTGGGGATCTGGGACCTTGGCACTTTCTGGGTGCCGGGTGAGACGGGCCGCAGCATGGCCGTACCACGGCATGTCTGGATGCCGCGGCCCGCACCGGCTGCTTCCGCGCCTGCGGTCGAAACGCCGGCAGAAAACCATGCTAACGCCTGATGCCGTCCGGCGCGCCGGCGATCACGAACTGCTTCTTGTTTGGAATGACGGTTCGCGTCAATTGCTGACCTTTGCCAGCCTGCGTTTGCAGTGCCCCTGCGCGGGCTGCGTCGATGAAATGACCGGCGCGCGCCTGATTCGCCCCGAGCGCATTCCCGCGGGCATCCACGCCATGGACTGGAAAACCGTAGGCAACTACGCGCTTCAGTTCCGCTGGTCCGACGGCCATCAGACTGGAATCTACTCTTACGATTATCTCCGCAGCCTTTAAAATTACAGATGGTGCGGATCCCGCCCCGGCCTCGACGCTCAAGCTTTTTCTCCATTTTCCGATAATTCAAAAGCGAAATTTTTACTCGGATCAGGCACAGGCCCCCATTATCCAGCGGGTCTGTTCCTAACTCGCCGGAGGGCAAATGGTCAACCAAATGGTTCTATCCAGAGAAATCGAATGGATTGGATATGAAGAAAAAAATAGTACTCTGCAAGTCGAATTTATCGCCGGCGGCATTTATCAGTATGACAATGTTCCGCGGGGGATTTACCATGATTTTTTGAGCGCCGACTCCCATGGCCGCTTTTTTGAAAACCGGATCAAAGGCCAATTTCCCTACCGCAAAATTCGCGCATAAAATAGTCGTCAGTCTTGAGTTAAATCGTTTGGGATTCTGTTTTTATTGATTCTAGTTTTTATTATTTTACTTCTCAAGACTCATCCCTCATAACTCACGACTGAATCTATGGTTCTCCTAAAATCCGAAAACTTCAAGCCAAACTTCCAGGCTCCTGACTTTGATCTTCCCAGCGTCGACGGCCGCCGCTGCCAGCTGTCTGATTTCAGTTCCAAACAAGTCCTGGCCGTCTTGTTTATCTGCAATCATTGCCCCTATGTCAAAGCGATCGAAGACCGGTTAATTGCGCTCGAACGTGAATTTCACGGGCAAAACGTCCAGCTTGTGGGAATTTGTGCGAATGATCCGACGCATTATCCGGAGGATGATCCTGCCAGCCTCCTGAAACGCTGGCAGGAAAAAAATTACGGTTTTCCGTATCTGATTGATGAAAGCCAGCAAACGGCCCGGGCCTATGGCGCGGTTTGCACGCCGGATCTTTTCGTTTTCGACGCATCGCGCCGGCTGGCCTACCATGGGCGATTGGATGACAACTGGCAAGAGCCCGCACAAGTGACCCGGCGCGATTTGGCGCTGGCCATTCAGGCGCTGCTCACCGGCCAAAGACCTTCGGCCGAGCAAATTCCCTCCATGGGTTGTTCCATCAAGTGGAAGAAATAATGTTCTTCGTAGTGGCAATTCATGAATTGCCACTACCCGGTACAGGGTCTGTCTCTGCGTCTGACGCAGAGACTGCTCAGGCGCAAGCTGATGGCCTGCGTCCAGAGACTGACTTTTAGTTCTTGAGTTTGGCACTTTTCCCTCTCCTCTGTGGGGAGAGGGTTAGGGTGAGGGGAAATTCAAGCGATCATCCCCCTCATCCTGACCTTCTCCCCCAAGGGGGAAGAAGGAATTCCTGAAAAATGCCAAACTCGAGTTTTAGTTCTTATTCGTCTATAATGACGCCAATGGTCAAAATCTTGTCAAAACCCGTCAAAATTGGCTTGATGTCCCTGGGCTGCCCCAAGACTCTGGTTGACAGTGAAGTCATTTTAGGTAAATTGAGCGGTCCTGCATTTGAATTTATTCCGACCATTGACGGGTGCGACATTGCACTTTTAAACACCTGCACCTTTATCCAAGACGCCCAGGCTGAGTCCGTCAACAGTATCCTCGAATTGATCGAGCTTAAAAAAAAGGGCAAGATCCGCGCTGTGGTGGTGATGGGCTGCCTGGTCCAGCGGTTTCCCGAGGAACTGCGTAAAGAACTCACCGAGGTTGACGCCTTCATTGGTTCCGGCGAGTACGGAAAAATCCCCGGCATTATCAAGCAAGTGCTTGCCGGGGAAGACCAGGTTTTCACCGTCGGTGAAGCCGGATACCTGGCGACAGCCGATGAACCCCGCGTTACATTGACTCCCGCGCATTACCGCTATATCAAAATTTCGGAAGGCTGCGACCACGTCTGTACGTTCTGCACCATCCCGAATTACCGCGGCAAACACCGCTCACGGGCGCTGGATGACGTGGTCACGGAAGCCCGCAAATTTATCACCGGCGGCGCCAAAGAATTGCTGTTGACGGGCCAGGACACGACTTTTTTTGGCCGCGATACGGAAGGCCAATTCCTTTTGCCAGAGTTGATCCGCCAGCTCGACCGCCTGCCCGGCCTGGCATGGATGCGCCTGCTTTACGCCTATCCGTCATGCGTGAGCGAAGAATTGATGCAAACCATGCGTGATTCGGAGCATCTCTGCCACTATCTGGACATGCCGCTGCAGCATGCATCGGATGCGATGCTCAGCGCCATGAAGCGGGGCATCACGCAACGCCGCACCTATGATCTCATCGAAAAATTCCGGAGCTATGTGCCTGATCTTGCGATGCGCACAACGTTCATCGTCGGTTTTCCGGGTGAGACGGATAGAGATTTTCGCGAATTGCTGGAGTTTATGAAAGACATCCGTTTCGAGCGCATCGGAATTTTTACGTATTCGCAGGAAGACGGCAGCCCGGCAGCCGCAATGCCGAATCAGGTGCCGGAAAAAATCAAGGGGGAACGCCTTAAAGAAGCCATGCTGCTGCAACAGCGCCTCTCGGAAGAAAATAACCAGCGCTGGATCGGTAAAACCTTAAAAATTTTGGTTGAAGGCCGCAATCTCAAGTCAGGAAGCTGGTCCGGCCGCTCGTACATGGATGCGCCTGAAATTGACGGAACGGTTTATCTGGCATCCAAGAAGCCTCTCGAAATCGGAAGATTTTATCAAACCACCATCCAAAAGAGTGCTGAGTATGATCTTTTCGGCTCTGTTTGAACGCCGCCATTTTTTTGGCCCGAATGGTCTGACGCTTTTGCGAGCCGTCCTCTCACTCGGCCTGCCCTTTCTCGTTTTAAGTCCATTGCCCGGCGCACACATAGCCGCATCGATCGTTTTTACCATTGCGGCTTTCACCGACCTGATTGACGGAATTTGGGCAAGACGCTATAAACTCGAAACCAAGGCTGGGAAATTCATCGACCCCCTGGCCGACAAAATGCTGACGCTCGGCATGCTTGGCTGCTTTGCGGTGGCGGGTTATTTTTCACCCTGGTGGCTGGTTCCGATTTTTTTCCGTGAAATTCTGGTCACCTTCTTCCGCATCGGCTGGGTCTTGGAGGGCACGGCCGCAGGCGCTGAAAAACTTGGGAAACTCAAACAGGCCTGCATGATTGCCGCCATTAGTTTTGCGCTGCTGCGTACACATGCGTTGGATTTTAACGCGATCCATGGCGCCGAGCCGGCATTGAAGTTTTTGATGTTCCTCGCCTTGGCCGCCGCGCTTGTTCTCTGTATTGCTTCCGGCATTACATTTTCAATGCACCAGCGGCATCTCCTGCAGACGCCCGCATTTGCCCGCTACACGGCCGCAATGGGGGTGGGGTTGATCAAGTTTGCCCCTGGAACCTGGGGCAGCGCGCTCACGATTCCGCTGATCCTGATGACGGCCTGGAGCCCGCTGTTATATTTGGCCCTTTTTGCCTTTCTGACTTGGGGTGGTTTTTGGGCTTATCTGCGCCTTGAAGCCCGCGAAGAAGATCCGGGTTTTGTGGTTTTAGATGAGGCCTGCGGCATGTTTGTAACCTTCGCCGGCCAAATTTTAACACCCGCCTCGGTCGTGGCCGGTTTTTTACTCTTCCGCCTTTTTGATATCTGGAAACCGTTTCCCGTGCGCCGTCTCGAACGCTACCCAGGGTACAAAGGTGTTTTGTATGATGATCTGGGCGCCGGCGTCTATGCCTGGATTGTATTGGCCCTGCTCAATCAATTTGTTTTTTAAAACCGGATGCGAGTTTTGTTTTATTCCTGCTCCCCTTGGGGGAGAAGGTTAGGATGAGGGGATGACCGGGCCACCCTCACCCCAACCCTCTCCCAAAGGGAGAGGGAGACATTCTCTCATCGTCTTCATTTTCAGGTCATAATGCCGTCTTTCCGCAAAACCGCAGTTCTTCTCACCATAGGCTCCGAACTTCTCAAAGGCAGCACGCTCAACACCAATGCGCGCTTTCTCGGTGAACGTCTTTTAGCGGCCGGTTTCCGCCTCAAAGAACAGATCGCCTGCGATGATGTCATTTCTGAAATTAAAACTTGTCTCGCGCGGGCGTTGAAATCCGCAGACCTGGTTATTTTGACCGGCGGCTTGGGGCCCACGCCGGATGATGTCACGCGTGAAGCGGTCGCGGCCTATTTTAAAAAGCCGCTGATTCTTTCCCAGGTTCAGTGGCGGCGCATTAACCGTCTTTACCAAAGCCTTGACAGAACCATGCCTGCAAGCGTCCGGCAGGAAGCGCTTTACCCGCGCAGTGCCCGGCAATTGATTAACCGCTATGGCATTGCGCTGGGTTTTTGTCTGACCGCAGGGAAAAAACTTGTGGTGGTTTTGCCCGGAGTGCCGCGCGAACTCGAGAATCTGATGGACACGCAAGTGCTGCCGCTCTTAAAACGCACGTTTAAAGGACCGGCCCCAAAACATAAACTCATTTTAAAAACATTCGGCCTGTCGGAACCGTCGGTGATGGAAAAATTGGGCGCGGATTTTTTTGATGAACCGTTTGAATTCGGCATTTATCCTCATCCCGGCGAGGTGACCGTGCGGATTTTTGCGGAAAGCTCGGCCGCGATTACCCGTTTGCGCCGTAAGGCGCTGAAGCGGCTTGAGAGTTTTATCTATTCCACTCGCGACGAATCCATGGCCCAAGCGCTGGGGGAATGCCTGCGGGCCAAAGGGCACTGGCTAGCCGCCGCTGAAAGCTGCACCGGCGGGCAACTTGCGGCGGAAATGACACGCGCCCCAGGGGCCAGCCGCTATTTTCGCGGTGGTCTGACCGTTTACGATAATGGGCTGAAGAACCGCCTGAGAGTTACGGCGCAAATGCTGCGCCGGAATGGCGCGGTTTCCCTGCCCGTTGCGGAACAGCTGGCGCGGCAGATCCGGAAATTTGCCCATGCGGATTGGGGCATCGGAATTACCGGTATTGCCGGCCCCGGCGGAGGCAGCCGGAGAAAACCCGCCGGGCTTGTTTTTATCGGTGTTTGCGGCCCCGCCGGATTCAGGCACGTTGAACGTTTTCAGTTTTGGGGGACCCGTGAGCAAATCCAACGGCGGGCCGTGATGAAAGCCCTCGAACTTTTGTGGCGCGCTTTAACTCGCTAGAGAGAGTTTCCGTCACAGCAATTTCTGCTGTAGCGGCAATTCATGAATTGCCGCTACAAAAGGCGGGGTGTCCGCAAAATTTGAGGCGCTCTGTAGGATAGTTCGGAACCCGCCTAAATCGCGGTCACTGATCCGGGCCGATTTGGAACCGGCCCCTACGAAATACATGAATTCATAGAATTGCTTCAAATTTTGTGCGCACCCGCTTGTTCCTGACAGCTTAACTTTTTAATTAAGGATGCCGTCAACTCAGCTATGATCTTCAAAGAACGTTTCCCAAATTTTATTTTTCTTGGCGTTGCCGTGCTGATCGCGGGCTTGCTGGGTCCTGCGCTGTTGAAAAAAAACTATACGGAACGCGAAATCCGTATGAAAGCCTTGCTCCGGACGTTTCATTCCGCCAATGAGGCTTACCGGATGCGCCATCCCGCGGAGGGTTATGCGCCCCACCTTGAGGCGCTTATCCACAATCCCGAAAAAATCCGCTACGTGGGCGAAGACTGGCTTTTGGGGAATTTGAACGGTTATGATTTGACCTATCAAGCCCAGGCCGGAAACAGCCGTAATCAATACTCATTAGGGGCCTTAAACCATGGTTGGGGCGGCGGCCTTAAATCTGCCTTGTGCATGGACCAGAGCGGCATTTTGAAGGCCGGAGCGCTAAAAAATGGCGGCGAGCCCCTAATTCCAGGCTCTAGCGGATGCCATGGCGGCATCGAGGCAGTCTAGAGCGGACCGTAAGCCGTTAGGATGCGTCGCAACCCGTTACAGCGATAGACGCCGTAACTAGCTTATGCTATACTTCTTTTGCTTTTATACCCTTTTGAAACGACAGCCCTTTTGAAGGTTCCATTGCTTATTTTGAATCAGTTCAGTAAGAAAGTTGCCAACATTCTAGGTGGGGAAGACCGTGACGTTCTTATAAGCACGGTTTTTTCAGCCGGAAACAGGTCATTAACCCTCGTAAAGACTCCCGGATTGCCGTACAGCCGCTCAGGGCCGCTTCTTGCGCCCGCACGTCCCTCAGAACTACCGCTTCTGCTGCCTTCCTCCCGGGTCTTTTCCGAGCAGCCCCACTAACGGGCACCTGTTTCCTTTTCAAACTTTAAATGAGTCCGGAACTCTTTTCCGGGCTTTGTGACTTGAAAGGAACAGCATGAAACGAGAAATTCTCATCAACCAAGACACCAATGAAATCCAGGCTGCCGTCGTCGAAGACGGGCGGCTTGAAGAATTCTATATTGAACGTCTCGATGCCGTGCGTATGTTCGGCAATATTTATAAAGGCCGCGTTAAGACCGTTATCCGCGGCATGGGTGCCGCCTTTGTGCACCTGGGCACGCAAAAAGACGGCTTTCTTTATGTCGCAGACGCTTTGCGCGCCCCTGTGGACCTTGAAGCGGACGGCGGCGACGCCGAATCCGAGGAGGCCCCGGTAGCGGCGGCCGCAGCAGCGGCTCCCGCCCATTCGCGTTCCCGCGGCCGCGATCACCGCCACTCCATGCGGCACAAACGCATTGATGAAGTCCTTAAGATTGGGCAGGAGGTCATCGTCCAAGTCGTCAAGGAACCGATGGGCACCAAAGGGCCGCGCCTGACCACGCATTTTTCAATTCCCGCGCGCTACCTGGTCATGATCCCCGGTGATGAAAAAATCGGCATCTCCGGCCGCATCGAAGACAAAAAAGAACGCGACCGTATCCGTTCCCTGTTCAAACAGCTCGATATTCCCAAAGGCGTCGGATTTATTGTCCGCACCGCCGCCGAAGGCAAATCCGAGCAGGAATTTACCCGCGACATCCGCTATCTGCTCAACACCTGGAAGCGCATTCACCGCTCGATTGCCGTCAAGCGCGCCCCCAGCGTGATTCATCAGGAATTGGGCTTGGTCGAACGCATTATCCGCGACCACCTGACGGAAGGGGATAAGCTCGTGGTTTCGAGCAAAGACCTCCTTCACAAGGTCAAGCGCTTCATTGGACTCTATCTTCCCAAGACGCAGGTGGGAGTGGAACTTTATCAGGATCATTCGATGTTTGAGCACTACAACGTCGCCAAGGAAATCGGCCACACCTACCAGAAAAATGTCTTCCTGAAATCCGGCGGGTATATTGTCATTCAG
>JAHFHF010000039.1:14657-29948 GCA_023247055.1 Candidatus Omnitrophota bacterium | reverse complement strand
AATTCAGGCAGCTTGACGCCGCCGGAGCCGTCATCGGTCATGTTGTAATTGCCGAGGAGTTGGTGGCGCATGCGGATGTCGACATGGTTGTCCATCAGACGCACCCGGTTAGCCATTTCATCCGTGGCGGCAATCGTGCGCAGGGCCGCCGCCATAAAATTACGGAAAATATTTTCTCCTGCCTGCCGGACCCGGATTTCCGCAAGCTGCTCAAGATTGGAGGTCACGTAGCTGGGAACCATCCGCCCATACTGCTGAAAGTAACTCAAACTTCCGGCATAGGTATAGGCTTTTTCGAGAAGCCCTTTCAACTCGGTCTGTTTGCTTAATCCCTGCGCCATGACGGCCAGGCCGTTTTGATTCCACAGCTGCCGGCTGATCTTGTCGGATTGAACACGGACGGTTTTTTCCCACATATTCACGGCCTCAGTCACCGTTTCATCAAATGAAAATCCCAGCATTTCTCCAAGCAAAAACTCCCCGTGATTGCTGCCTTTGCGGCTGCGGGCCGTCTCGGCCCAGACATCCGCGTTGCGCGAAAGCTGGTCGCTGTCCACGCGCAGGCTGGCAAACATCAGTTGGTAACGGTCCATGGTGCTGCCATCCGGCAGATTGCGCGGGTAATAGATCATGGACCACCAAAGATTTTTATTCAGGCTGATCAGAAATTTCTTACGCGCCTGCGCACGGCGTTTAGAATCGCCAGAGGACAGGAAGTTTTTGTAATCTTCCAAAGCGGGGTCCAAAAATCCCATTTCACGCATCATGGGAATAAAAAATTCACTGGCCCAGTCTTCGACCGTCCACAGCCGGCCTTCGACAATCGCCCGCTGTTCCGGCGTCAATTGTTCCGGTGCAAGACGCTCAGGATCCTTAAGCCATTTTTCATACCAGCCGGCCTCGGGCAAATTAAAACCCAGCAATTCGGTATAAAGCCGTATCAATGCTAATTCGCCGGCATCTTTGAGGTCGGTGTTAAAAATAGTTGTACGCATTTCCAAAGCTTTTTGCGAATCCATGGTCAGGATGCCGTTTTTAAGGCCGTCGAGTTTCTGATGTAATTTTTTAAAGCGATTGAGGCCGTCCCCTCCAGGCACCGGCGTTCCCGGGTGATGACGGATGGCACGGCTGGGTGCGGCATCCAGCTTAAAAAGTTCACGGCTGCGTTCAGCGGCAGTCAGTGCCGCCAAGATTGGCTGTCCTCCGGCGCGGGCCAAGCCGGCCGGCACAGGAGCTTTGGCAACCACGGCCGGGGCCGGTGCTTGAGGCGCTAAGGGCGCTGCTTCCGGCACCTTGGCAGCAACTTCGGGCGGAACTTCAGCCGGGGGTATTCCAGCCTGCGGCTCCGGGGCAGGAACTTGAATTTCGGCAACCTCGGCCGGCTTTTGGCGGCCCCATAATCCTAAAAGCCCCAAAACTCCAGCCGCCAGAGAACCTGCGGCAATTTGTACGATCCTTCTGCGGTTTTGTATCCTGGCAAGGCTTATTGCCGCGGCTTTAGCCGACCCGGCGGGTTCTTCTTCAAGCTTGACGACCGACGTTTGTATACGGCCATCGGAATCCAACGTGGATACCCGGACGCCCGTCGAGAACGCAGGCATTCTGCTGCGCAAAATAAACCGGGCCCGTCCTGCCGTAGAATAGACTTTGAGAGCCCCGGCCTGGTAGCCTTCCCAAAATTCTTCATTTGCAGATTTTGCTGTACGGCGGCCGGCCGGCCAATCCAGCGTCCGCACACCTTGATCATTTTCAAAAATCATCCGCGTAATTCTTTCTCCGATGACAAAGACTTCTTTAAGGCGGTAACCGCGCCGGCGCGCTAGTTCAGCAGCCGCTTGAATATCCGTCAAAGGCTGAGCCGCCTTAGCGGGCTTAGGCTTCTTTGCAGCGGCCGCCGCAGGCCGCGGTGCAGGAAATACGAATCCGTCCGGCGCATATACAGCCGCCTGATAGATCCGGCCGGCATAATCAAATTCATAAACTCCAAGCGCATTATGAAATAATCCATCCGCTTCTATTTTGTCCTTGGGCGCAATGCCAATGCGCAGCACCGGCGTCTCATCCGCGAGTTTAAAGTCATAGGTGTGAAATTGCCGGCCCGGATCCTCCCACCCTTCGGTGACCACAGCATCGAGGGTCATTTGCCCACTATTTTGAAGTTTAGATTGAACTTCTTCAGCCGCATGAGTTTTGAAAAGCCGGCGCACGGAAATCGGCTGGTCACCGGCGGCCGGATCGTGCAGGCTTTTCAACCCGCTCTGCACCAGCTTTTCGATCGACGCAATACGCTCATCCAACTGCCGCAGCCGTTCCTCGACCTGGCGCTTGACCGCATCAGAAACAGCGGGACTGCCGGCAGTGTTTAGGGTTGTCCAGCGCTCTTTAAATTTTTTCCGGAGTTCTTTTAACAAAACGTAGTTCAACCCGCCGCCATCAGGTTTGAGCAGCGATTCAATATTGGCGCCAATCGCCTCCGCGGCCTTATCCGCAGCTGAAATCTTGGGGGCCGGTGCCGGGCTGCTGGTTGCCCTCACCGTTGGTGCGTTTACAACCGGCGCCGAAAGCGGGACCGCCGGCGTTTGCAGCCGGCTTTCAAGCTGGGCGATCCGGTCCAGCACTTCCTGCGGTAGGCGTCCGGTATCACGCGCATGAATTTCAAAATCTCCAATGTGGGCTTCTAATTTTGCGCTGAGCCCTTCAACGCGCTCCTCCGTCGCAAGCTGCGCTCGCTGCAGTCGTTCGATTTCCTGCTGTTGCCGCAAAAAATTTTCGGCCACTTCTGCGCGGAAGGGATCGAGCATTTCACCGATAACGCTGTGAACCCAGCGCCGCATGCCTTTTTTGACGCCTTTCTGCCAAATTTCCATTTGCTGAATGCGTTTTTCATGGTCTTTCAACTGCGTGTCATGCCGGCTGAGTTCCGTCCGGATTTTTATAAGCGCTGCTACGATTCGTGTATCTGACGTCCCGGCTGCACCCGGGCTGTCTTCGAGAGCGGCCAGCCGGAACTGAACGTCCTCCAGTTCATCTTTAATCCGCTTGAGTTCGCGTTCCGACGGCAAATTTAAAAACCTCGCCAGATAAACAAAGAAAATCTGATAGAGAATCGAGCCCAATACGCCTGCCACAATAGCCAAAAGCCAGTTCCAGCCCGCGGCCGCCATCTGTCCGGCAGCAGGCGCCATCACAGCCGCTTTTTTTTCGGGTGTTTCAGTCTTTTGCGGCGCAGCTTTTTCCGAGGCTGCGGATGGCGGCATCGTTTCTTCACCGGCGTCTGCTGAGGCTTCTATCTCTCTGGCGTTCCGGACATTCTGCAAGGCTTCGACAACAGCCGCAGGATCATTGGCCGCAAGCTGCGGACCTAATTTTAACTGCATAAACCCTTCGCGCTCCAACGTCAGAGACTTTTGATTCCTCACACGCTCCGCTTCGAGACCGCTTAACCTGACAGATGCCAGCTTCCATTGCCGGGCGATGGGTTCTGCCGTCTCATGCCAGCGCAAAAGGCTCCCCTTGCGCGTCATTTCAGCCCGGAGTTTCTCTGGGCGTGTCCGAGCGGCTTCTTGCTGAGCCGCAATGTTAAGGAGAATTTTTTGCTTTAACCCGGACTGCAGCTGGAGAATCCGGTACATTTTTCCTTCTTCCACAATGACTATGGCATCCGCAGGAAGGCTTGCCAGTTCTTTGGAAAACTGCCCGCGCTCTTCCGGCTCCAGTTCAGCCGCAGTCCGCAGGTACTTGTCATCGCCTTCGTCCAATTTATAGCGGGTTCCGCCCGGAAGTTCCTGGAGGTATCCAAGAATCGCTTTCCCCTTTTGATCTACGGCTTTGATATTTTCAAGAACCGGAATTTTTCCAATCGCACTGCTGCGGGCTTGAAGCCTGAGAATTGCTTCGTCATTCACAGACACGTTCTTAAAATCTTCAGGGGCCCGTTCACGGCCTTCCGGCATTCGCTCCATTTTGCCCGGCTGCTGAAGCCGGTAAAGTTCCTCCCGGATATTGTCAAGCCGGGCACGCATCTGAGACGCCTGCTCCTGAGTCAGTAAATGGCTGCGTACTTTTTCCATCGAAACAGCCGATGCTTGAAGCTTCGCCTGCGCATCTTTGATTTCGCTTTCAATCCTCGCTTCTTCAGACTCCAGCCGGCGAATGCGCTCTTGATAGGCCGTACGTTCCTCCATCAAACGGCTTTCAAGTTCAAGCCCGCCAAAGGGCAGTAAATCTTTTTTCAAATCCAACTGTTCTGAAACACGCGGAGGGTTAAAATCCTGAACCCGCGGCGCAACACTGACCGAAGGCGCTGAAAACCCGCCCGCAGTCCAGGCATAAAGCATGGCAAAAATCGTGAACGTAAAAATATAACGCAAAAGCTGGGATTTAAAGTCAGGCTGGGCGCGAGGGATTTGGACCGCCGGAACCGGCAGCACCTCGGATGCGGGCGGCATCTTTTCTTCATGCAGCGCCGGAAGCTTCCGCATTTCGGAACGCCCGGCGGCCTCTGATGCAGACAGCGGTGAAGACTGCCAGGTCTCGTGACGCCGCACAGCCGGTGCCGGGCTCCTCAGCCCAGGCGGATGAATCTGCCGTCTAAAAAGAGACTCTTTTACGCGGGGCTGCTTCGCGGATGGTTTCATCCTGGCCCGATCTTCGTCTCGATATTCCGGCACAATCGATTTGATGCCCGCGTCTCCCGCAGGCCAGCCTGGCATTAAAAATCTTTCGATTTTGACCGCCCGCCCGCGCAGACGGTTTAAATAATACTCATCCAGCCAGGCCGCGGCATAGTGAGCTGACCCGGAAATAGTTGTGTCTACAAACAAATTCCGTCCAAGCCCTGTGACGATGGCAAAATCAGTTTCGGCGCCCTGTTTTTTCTCAATGCGCACAATCGCAAGCCGCGAATCCGCAGAAAAGGTCTTCGGAAAAATGAAAGCGTGCGTGCCGTTTTCTAATTCCAGTTTTTCTCCGCGATGGAAAAGGCCGCCGAAACCGCGCTCGAATAAATGAGTTTCCGCCGGGGTACCCGGGGTGCTGGCGATGCCCTCGGCCAAGACCTCCGGACGATCCCTAACCAAGCTTTCGATGGCCGTCAGCAGCGGCATCTGCAGAGCTCTGCGGGCTAATTCGCGGCGAGCCGCTTTGATATCCTGCCGGTGACGGTCTAAGTCGCGCAATGCATCGTAGAACGCCGGTGCCGTCACGAGCATGCGCGGGGCCTGAAGCTGAAATGCAGAATCTTCGGTATACACCGGCTCCGGGGCAATGAAACTCTCCAAAAGCTCATTGGCCAAGGGCAGGTTTTCGGCACGCATTGAGCGCTCATAGAGGTCCCCTTCTTTGGCGGCATCCATACGGCTGACACGCGGCGTAACAATCATGTAAGAAATTCTTTTCCGCCGGAGAACTTCTTCCATGCCAGGCGTATGAAATCCTCCTGCCACAAGTGCGGTCAGTCCTCCGTCCTGCTCTGAAAGTTTTTTCAACGTACGGCCGATCAAGACCTGGTCGCGCTGAAGCGCATAACGGTAATAAAGTTCCGCCGCGGCAAGATCGGTATCAAGCTGGTCCATATCCGGCGGCAGACCGTATGAAAACGCATATTTTTTTAATAGCGGCTCCAGTCTCTGACGGAGAGCTCTGGCTGAAAAATCGCTGCGGTGCGCATAAAAAAATAAGACATCCGCCTTGGTAAGCCGGAAATCAAATATTTTTTCATAGAGCGCGAGCACTTGAAATAATTGCGAGAGTGTCTGCTGTTCGGCATTCACTGCCAAGACAGGCCTAATTTTCTCTTCGAGCGCGCTGATTTCGTCGAGCAGTCCCGTATTGAGCTGGTGGTAAGTTTCCATATACCGCAGATACTTTAAAAAATTCGGGCCCGCTTTGCCGGCCCTTTTGAGCGTGCGATATAAAAATCCGTAATAACCGGCCGCGGGTAAACGACGCGCCCGGTAACCCAGCAAATACCCGTAGAAGTCCTTCATCTCCTTGTCGCTGAAGTAAGCGGAAGGATCTTTTTCCATCGTTTCGATATCCCTGAGGGCCTGGGCAAAATCAACTTCTTTTTCAAGTCTAAAAGTCACAAGCAGCGTCACAAGCTGGCGGTAGGGATCGAGGTTTATCCCCTTGCCCTTGGCGGTCTCGACTAAATACTCGACCCATCCCTTAAATTCTTTTTCCCGGCGGTCGAAGCTGCGTCTGGATTCCACGAAACGTGCCAGGTCTTTTGGAAATACATGGCCGCTTAAATCGTTCAACAAATGCTCTAGAGCCTGCAGCGTAGGCATTCGCTTTTTTTGAAAGTCTTTCGTTTTCAGGTAGGCGCCGCGGTTTTTCCGGTACAACCTGTCATCTTCCACGCCGTAAAGCTGCCAGCCCGGCAAATCCACCACGGCCGCATATTCGGCCCCGCTCAGCCGGGCTTGTCCTAGGAAATAATCTGCTATTTTTTTTCGCGCACTCCGGTTTGGAAAAGCGTGAAAGAGATTGGTAAACAGTTCACCTTCCGCCCCTTCCATGCAGATCTGTTTTAATCCATTATGTCTTGAGAGGTAACGCAAAATTTCTGCGGTATTCCGCTGGGCCTGCTCATTGGCGTGCATGTCCTGAAGCAAAATGACCGAAGGGCCGTCGTCGTAGCGTATAGATTTTTGAAGAATGCCAAATTCCGGGGGAATCCGGATTTCACCCGTTAAAAGTTTTTCTGCTAACGGTGTTGGAGAAATGCTCCGGGGAGATGAAGCGGGGGGAAGACCTTCAGACCAGCTTATTGTAGTGCTTGTGAAAGTGAGTAAAGTTATCCACGCAACCACTTTGAGCCATGGTTTGATTCCTGGTGGAGTAACTCGTTTGAGCCTCATGGTCTTCCTCACTTTCTTTACCTGCAAGCCTTCTGAAATTTTGCAGGAAAAAGTTTGGAACTTTTTAGAAGATTATGTCTTCTTAAAAGTATACATGCACTTTAGCCCCTTTTTTTAATAACACTTTTTATAAATATAACATAATCTTTTTAAAAATACAAAGAAAGTAGGGTTAAAAAATCTCCCTTACTATTCACTAGGGAGATTTCGTTATAGTTGATTATGAAAAAAAAGAGTAGATTGTCAGTGTGTTATAAATTACTATTTATTGCTATTTTTCTACAGATCGAGCCCAATACGCTGGACCGTGATCATGTAGCTGGAGCCTGGGAGGCCGCGGCGGCCGGAAACGACCACCACCATATCGCCTTTTTTGAGCAGGCCGGCCTCGAGAATGACCCGTTCCGCATGGCCAATCATGCGGTCGGTATTGCTGTAGTGGCGGATACGCAGCGGCACAACGCCCCGCAGCAGGATCAGACGCCGGCTGACCTCGTCGGAAGAACACAACGCGATGATCAGAGAATCAGGTTTTGATTTGGAAACGAGGCGTACGGTCTTGCCGCTCAGGGTAAAAACAACGATCGCATCGGCTTTCAGGTCATTTTGGGCATTGCGCGCGGCACGCGCCACGGCATAAATAGCCTGCTCCTGCTGATGGGCATCGGCATCCGGCAAAACAATACTGGAGGAGTGGGTCAAACTCTTTTCGGCTTCACGCACAATGTCGGCCATGACTTGGACGGTATTGAGCGCATATTCCCCCACGGCCGTTTCGCCTGACAGCATGACCGCATCGGTGCCGTCGAAAACGGCATTGGCCACGTCTGAGACCTCCGCGCGCGTGGGCGTAGCTTTTTCAATCATGGATTCAAGCATCTGAGTGGCCGTAATGACCGGCAGTCCGGCATGATTGGCTTTTTCGATCAATTTTTTTTGAATGGCCGGGACTTTCTCAACGCCCAGTTCGATGCCCAAATCGCCGCGCGCCACCATGATGCCATCGGCAATTTCAAGAATGGCATCAATGCACTCGAGGGCCCGCGGTTTTTCGATTTTGGCAATGACGGGGATTTCTTTTTTGCGGGCCTTGAGCCAGCGCTTTAAAACCAAGACGTCTTTTTCCGTGCGCACAAAAGAGAGCGCAATGTAATCAACGCTCAGTTTTACGGCGGCCGTAAGATCCCCAATGTCCTTGCGGGTCAAAGCCGGCAGCGTGATCGGCGCATTCGGCAGGTTAATGCCTTTATTCTCGCCCAAAAGCCCGCCGACTACGACCCGGCAAAAAACCTGGTTTGCCTTGACCTCCAGCACCCGCAAATCCATGACGCCATTATCAAGGAGCACCCGGTCTCCGGCTTTGACCATCTCCGGAAACTCACGGCAGGAAGTCGTGATGGATCCCGGTACTCCCGCTTTGGGCGAAGCGGCCAGACAAATTTTTTCGCCGGTCTTAAGAAGAACGGGTTTGCCGTCTTTTAGTTTGCCGGTGCGCAAACGCGGGCCCTGAAGATCCACCATAATCGCGATCGTGCGCCGGGTCTTGGCAGCCGCGGATCGGATTTTTTTGACCCACGCTTGAATGCCCTTGGGCGAAGTGTGGGAGGCGTTGATGCGCATGACATCGGCGCCGGCAAGAATCAGGGCCTCCAGCCGCGCCGGGTCGATGCAGGCCGGACCGACGGTAATGACGATTTTTGTTTTTTTCATGCTTTGGCTTCCGGCTTAGCGGTTTGGCAAAGAAGTTCGGTACAATGCAGGCCATATTTAGTTTCAAGCTCAGGATCGCCGGACACGGCCCGGACATTGCCGGCTTTGGCATCAACTTCGAAATAATACCCCTGAAGCCCGCTGCCCATGTCATACGTGTAACTAACAAGCCAGGAAGCCGGGGCCTTTTCTTGCGCTTCCCAGCCCTTGAGTTCGATGGGCCGGTTGAGTTTGCTTACCTTGCTCCCGATGAAAGTTTCCACCGTAAAATCACGGCCCAGTGCATGTGATTTTTTCACGAGATCAATCAGCGTGGCTTTGACAAAATAATTGACGCGGAAGGCTGCTTTACCGAGGTCGAGTCCTTGCCCGGCGTCCGGCACCGGGGTATCCTGCTGGCCTGAGGCCAGCACATCCACTTCTTTATTGCCCACGACCATCCAAGTGCGGCCGGTTTTGCGGTCGATTTTATAGACCGCGCCTGCCCCGGCCTCGGCCAGGTCATAGCGATTGGACTGTAAAAAAAGCGCAAATGCCCCAATGATCGCAGCCGAAAAAATGGCTGCGATCGCAATCAAAGTTTTATTGATAAAGCACGCTCAATTCTAGTAAAAAAATAATCCGGCTTGCGCCTAAAAATGAATGCGGTCAGGGTCGTGTAAAGGAGACATCATACTTCATTTCTTCAAATTTTTAAACCAGCGTAAACAGCGGAGAGTTTCTGTAGGGTTTTTGAGGTATAAACGGGCGGCCGACGGGCCTTTCCCCGAAGCCGTCACTTTAATGCCCCAACCGCTGGGGGGTAGAAGTTTCAAAGCATCTTCATCCGTCCGGTCGTCGCCGATATAAACCGCCAAGAAGGGCCGGCCAGCCCTGCGCTGCCAGTGGGAAAGGATTTTAAGCATGGCCCGGCCTTTATTCCAATAGACGCGGGGACGGATCTCCCAAACTTTTTTTCCCGGGTGAAGCGTAAAATGCCGCCCCAAATGCTGCGTCGTCATCCAGGCATGCAGCCAGGCTGAAAAGTTTCTTGCCGTTGAGGAATTCAGCGCGCGGTAATGCAGGCTAAGCGTAACCTTTTTATTTTCGATCCAGGCGCCTGGAAAATGCCGCAGGGCCCTTTTGAGTTCCGGAACAAGTTTCGGCAGGATTTTCTTGGCTTGATGTGCAGCGGGATGCAGAAACTGCATGCCGGGGCCTTGAATTTCAAAGCCATGATTGCCGGCATAAAAAAATGCCGGAATCCGGGTTTGACGCCGGATGCTTTGAAGCGGACGGCCGCTCACAATCGCCGTACGCATGGATGGAATGGCGGCCAGTTCTTTGAGCAAAGCCCGTGTGGCCGCAGGCATAACCGCCTTGTCAGGATGCGGCTGCAACGGCACGAGGGTTCCGTCATAATCCAAAAAAAGTGCCAGGTCGCAGCGTTGAAGCCGGGATTCCAGTGCCAGCCGCCCTGCGCGCCAAGGCTTCATCAAACTTCCTGAAATTCAAAACGCAGGAGCTGGGACAGCACCTTGCCGGCCCAGTGATAAATATTGCGGCTGCTGACCGCCTCGCGCATTTTGCGCATGCGTTTTTGTTTTTCTTCTTCCGGCATGACAAGCCCCTGCGCCAGCGTATCGGCAAAAGACTCGATGTCATAAGGATTCATCAAAAGAGCATCGGTTAACTCGCGCGCCGCGCCGGTAAAAGACGACAACATCAAAACGCCGCTTTCATCCGTGCGTGCGGACACAAATTCTTTGGCCACTAGATTCATGCCGTCATGCAGCGAACTGACGATGCAAATATCGGCCATGCGGTAGAGGACCAGAATATCGTCGTAGCTGAAATAAGCCCTCGTCAAATGAACGGGCTTCCAGCTGTCTTCCGCATGTTTCCAATTGACCTCCTCCACCAGGCCGTTTAATTCATCATTCAGCTGTTTATAGCGCTGCACATGTAAACGGCTGATCTGTCCGATTTGCAGAAAAACGAATTTCTGTTTATAGTCTGGATATTTCTCAAGAAAACGGTCGATGGCCCGCACTTTTTCCGGCAGTCCCTTCGTGTAATCGATGCGGTCGATTCCCAGGATAAGCTTGCGGCCGCCCAAATCCAGTTCTTCCTTCAAACGCTCCATCGCCGCCTGCGCCGCCGGAATTTCCGTTTTTTTGCCAATTCCGTCAAAATCCACGGAAATGGGAAATGCACGGATCAGCGTTTGCCGGTTTTGGTAGTTGACGGTGTCGGTTTCGCGGTCAATGCGGCTCTCCAGTTCCGAGTCGACACTTTTGAAAAAATTATCCGCATGGTAGCGGATTTGAAAGCCCAGCAAATCATAGGCTAAAAGACCTTCGAGAATTTCTTTTTTTTGCGGGCAGATGCGGAAGACCTCGGGATTAGGCCAAGGAATGTGCCAAAAAAGCGAAGTCACGATGTTTTGACAGCCCATTTCTTTGAGGTATTGGGCAACCAGCGCAAGATGAAAATCATGCGCCCACACAAAGGCTTTTTCACCCACGGCCTCTTCCATAATCGCTTGCGCAAAAATCCGGTTAACGCGCTGATAAGCTTCCCACTCCGCCTGGCGGAAAACCGGCCGCGTATACACAATATGGCACAGCGGCCACAGCCCTTGATTGGCATAGCCGAAATAATATGCATCCCGTTCCATCTTTGGGATAAAAAGCCGCCGCAGCGTGTACGCTGGGTTATCGGGGGGAACTTTGACTTTATTCTGGCTGTCGACCGTCTGACGGTCATAATCCGTAGAAGCCGCGGCAATCCATGTCCCCGAAGAGGCTTGCATAACAGGGTGCAGGGCCGTGACAACGCCGCCGGGCTCACGCTGGCAGATTAGTTTGCCCGCTTTCAGCATATGATGAAAAGGCTGGCGGTTGGAGGCAATGATCAGCTTATAGCCTTCCATCCGGCTTGCGATAGTCTCCCGCAAGGTTTGTTTTGTCCACATAAAAGACCTCGTGGCAGTCTAGCCGCATGAAAAGGCAGCGTCAACCCCGGAAACGGGATCAGGCCATCCCTGAAAGAAATGCCGGCTTAGCCATTGGCGGGAGGTTCCAAGCGGAACCAGTAAAAGCTATGCGGGCCAAGGGTCAGAAAATACGGAAGTTCGCCGATGGTTGGAAAACGCACACTGCCGAAAAGTTCTACCGGGACATAGTCCTTATACGCATTTAAATCAAACTCCGCCGGCTGAGAATAACGCGACAAATTATTGACAATCAGCAGCACCTGCTTTTCATAGGCGCGCACATAGGCGATAATTTTTGAATTGGTACAAGGCAAAAACTCCATCGTCCCCCGCCCGAAGGCCTGATACTGCTTGCGGATGGCAAGCAGGCGCCGCGTCCAATGAAAAAAAGAGGTCGGCGTGCGTTTCTGCGCTTCCGCATTCACGGATTGATAGCCATAAACGGGGTCCTCAATGACCGGCAGAAACAGTTGGGCCGTATCGGCGGCCGAGAAACCGGCATTGCGGTCGCCAGACCACTGCATCGGCGTACGCACACCGTTGCGGTCGCCGAGATAAATGTTGTCCCCCATACCCAGTTCATCTCCGTAATAAATGACCGGACTGCCGGGCATGCTGAAAAGCAGGCTGTTTAAAAGTTCCATGGCACGCCGCCCGCCGGACATGAGCGGCGCCAGACGCCGGCGAATGCCCAGGTTGAGTTTTGCTTTCGCGTCCGCCGCATACTCGCGCACCATATAATCGCGTTCTTCCTGCGTCACCATTTCCAGCGTAAGTTCATCGTGGTTGCGCAAAAACAGCGCCCACTGGCAGTTGTCGGGAATAGCCGGCATTTTTTTGACGATATCGAGTACCGGTGCGGCATCTTCTTTGCGGATGGCCATAAAAATGCGCGGCATGAGCGGAAAATGAAACGCCATGTGGCACTCATCCCCGTTGCCAAAATAAGGCCGCACATCCGCGGGCCATTGATTGGCTTCGGCCAGGAAAATCCGGTCCGGATATTTAGCATCCATCGCAGCGCGCAGTTCTTTGAGAAAAGCGTGGGTTTCCGGTAAATTCTCGCAGCTGGTCCCGTCGCGCTCGAAAAGATACGGCACGGCATCCAGACGGAAGCCGTCCACGCCGGTTTTTAGCCAAAATTCCAATATCTCCTGCATGTCTTTACGCACCCGGGGATTTTCAAAATTAAGATCAGGCTGATGGCTGAAAAAACGGTGCCAATAATGCGACTGCGCCGCCGGATCCCAGGCCCAATTGGATTTTTCCGTGTCGAGGAAAATGATGCGCGCTTCTTGGTAGCGGTCCGCCCGCTCGCTCCAGACATAATAGTCGCGCCGTTTGGAGGTCTTGGATTCGCGGGCTTGTTTGAACCATTCATGCTGGTCCGAGGTATGGTTCAAAACCAGTTCGATGAGGACACGCATCCCGCGCGAGTGCGCGGCTTTGACAAAACGGCGGAAATCAGACATGTTTCCGTAACTGGGAAGAATTTTTTTATAATCGGAAATGTCGTAACCGTCGTCTTTAAGCGGAGACTGGTAAAAAGGCAGAAGCCAGAGGCAGTTGACGCCGAGGTCTTGCAGGTAATCGAGTTTTTGAATCAGGCCGTTAAAATCGCCGATCCCATCGCCATTGGAATCATAGAATGCGCGCACATGCAGTTCATAAATGACGGCATCCTTGAACCAAAGCGGATCTTTTTCCGGCATAAGCCACCTTTAGACCGGACCAGGCAGCCTGTTCCGTGTCACCCACCAAGCTATCACAATGAGCAGCGCGCCGCAAGCCGCCGCCAGCATAAAGGTTTGTGAAATCTCGACACGCTGCATATTCTGCAAAACCCCCATAAGCGTGGTTCCAAAGGACACCCCCGCCATAATGGCCGCAATGCCGAGGCTTGATAGAGCGTCTTTCCAGCGGCCGTGATATTGGGTGGAAAGGCCGACTGATAACGGAAAAAAATAAGAACAAGAAAACCCAAGGGCCGCATACACCGGTACCGCCAGCGCTTCCTGCCGGATGCCCAGCAGGAAAAAAAGTCCGGTGAAAATTCCCAGAGGCGAAAGGCGGTATAAAATACGCACATCCATACGAAGCGCCGCGAAGGCCGCGAGAATGCGGCCCAAGGTCAAAAATATCCAAAAAGCTGAAAGTGCATGCGCCGCTGTCTGAAAGGTAAATCCTTTTTCATGAGTCAAATAGAGCGTCGCCCAGTTGCCCGTGATGGACTCGGCAACCCCATAGATAAAAATAGCGCCGAGAAAAACCCAGGCAAAAAAAGGCATGCGCCCGGCCGGATGCAGGTCCAGCGCGCAGGCACCCGTAAAAGCAGAATCCAGACAATAGTCCGCCGGGCGCGTGAGAAAAAGAAGCAGCGCCAGAAGAGCCCAAGCCGCGAGATAAATCCCGTGACTGAGAGGCCAGACGGCTTGGCGGTAAAAAAATTCAACCGTTAACGGTGCCAAGGATGCGCCGATGCCTAAAAAACCGTGCAGGCCCATGAGCAGCGCATCACGTTGGGCCGGGTAAAGTTCGACCATGGCCAGATTGGACACAGAAATTAACAGCCCAAATCCGATGCCCAAATTCAAATTGGCGCAAAGCAGCCATAAAAAGAGTTCATGATTGGTATGAGCACAAGACGCGGCCCAAACCGCAGCCATGTAGCCGCCCAACCCCGCGACACCCCAATTTAAAAGCGGCCCGCGTCCAAAGCGGCCCAGCAGGTTTTTAAAAAAAATCGTGACAAAAACCGCGGAAAGATTCATGGGCAGAAAACAGAGGCCGTACTGGCGGTCGGTAAGCAGACCGAATCCAGGCTGTTTAAAAATAAAACTTGCGGCCGGGATAATGGTCAGACAGAACCCCTGAAAAAAAGCGGCCGTGAAAAAAATAGCCGTCCTGGAAACTTTGCGATGAGCCATTTTTTCCTCAAGCGGTAAGGAGCGGTTTTATAAATCCTTCTAACCCTAGTCACCGTCTCGTCATTGCGGGCGTACGCTGCTTTTTAGCGTGCGCCGAAGCAATCTTAAAAGCAAACGAGATTGCTTCGGCCTCAAATTGAATATCGCCTCGCAATGACAAAGCCGTGGCTAGAATTACAGTGACTTATGAAACTGCTTCTAGAGTGATTCACATAAATCCAAAGTCAGCAATCCCGCATGCTCGCGCAGCCAGGCGCAGGCACGGCGGTAATCCGGAAAGAGCCGGCCGACTTCCTGCCAAAATAGACGCGAATGATTCAAGTGCCGCAGATGACACAACTCATGGGTGATGACGTAATCGCGCACCCAGCCGGGCACGAGCACCAGACGCTCGTGAAGCGTAATGTTCCCGCGCTGGCTGCAGGAGCCCCAGCGCGTCCGCGCATTTCCCAGCCGGAAACGGCTGTAGCTAAATCCCCCGGCCAAAGCCAGGGTCTTGAGGCGTGTTTCCAAAATATCCGCAGCCTCATGAAGACTGCCACTTTCTTGCGGCCTAAGACCATAACTCTCAAGGGAGGCTTGCTGCCGGCGGATTTTAAGCTGCGATTGCTCAATCCAGCGCTGCCGGCTTTGAATAAATTTCCGGATTTCATTTTCGGAGAGCCAGCGCGGAGCACGCACGCGCACCTCGAGCCCGGCATTAATTTCAAGGGAAAGCGTACGGCGCTTTGAACGGATGAGTTGAATGCCGGGAATGGCCATGCGGTCAGTTGGCAGAGGCGGAATTTGCACGCTTGGCTTCGAGGGCTTCGAT
>JAHFHF010000039.1:4960-14647 GCA_023247055.1 Candidatus Omnitrophota bacterium | reverse complement strand
CTTGACGGTCAAATTCGTAAATCACACCTTTATAAATACAAAAACGCCAATCCATTTTGCGGCCATAGTCCTTGTCTTTCCATAAAAGGATCGGGGTTAGTTTACTTTCGTCCAAAACATCGTCGTAAGCGGACTCCAAGATCACTTCCACGTCTTGTTTTTTCTCCGCCACGCTTTTGAGAAAATCTGCGCGTTTGTTGGGTTTACGCAGCGGCGGCCGCCCTTTACCCGCCAGTTTCGAATAAGCGGCCCGGGCCGCTTTGACTTCCGGTCTTGACGAAACAAGCCGCAGGTTCATATGAAATCTTTCCTTGCGCCCTTCGGCTTCCCAAAGTTCGTCTTTCAGATTAATCTTCGCACGCCCGATTTTTTTAACGTTCATAAAAAGCCCCCACGGCCGGATCATTTGCAGACCGGCGGTCTGCGGTTAAAATTTTGGAGAGGTGAACTATCCAAAGAACAGCCCACAGAAAAAAAGTGCCCCAGACAAAAGCGCCGGCATAATTCAGGGAATCAAAAATCATTCCCAGCAGCAGGCTGCCCACAGCGATCCATAAGGCTGCTTCCACCCAGCGCTGCGCGGCAAGTCCCAATGACGGACCGGCCAACAGAGAAAGTGCGGTTAGAAACAGCAAATACACTGTGGTGTAATGGTGCGACTCCGAGACGGGCGAAGCATAGAGCATCACCATCGAAAAAAGCGCATATTCCAAAAAAAGGCCCTTTTGAATGTTTTTCCTCTGCCGCAGCAGCATGGCTCCGGCCAGCAACGCCAACAGCAAAAGAGCCAGACCGCGCGCCGCAAACCGGACCATCGTATCGGCTCCAGGGACGAGTTGATCGCGCGCTGGCCCCCAGAGCCGCATCATCACGGAATAAAAAGACTGATTGTCTTCAGCGTAAGGGTCCAGCAGCTGGCCCCAGAGCTGGCTCTGCTGGGCAAATTTTGAAGTCGCAAGCCGCATCGCTTCAAACCAGGTCTGCAGGTATGTAAGATTGCGGTCCCAGCCCACGGCAGCGGCAGGCACAATCAAAATAAAGATAAGGGCGGCCAGGGCCGCACCGGCCAGCACGCGCCAGGCTTTTTGCAGGAAAAAAAATCCAAGCAGAAAAAAAACAGGGCTGATTTTCAAAACAATCGCAAAGCCGAGCAGAAAGCCTGCCAAAAAATGGCGCTTTTTTTGATATAAAACAAAACAGACTACCGCAAAAAAAAGCGAAAGAATACCCAGCTGTCCGCGCGCCATCGTATTCAGCATGACCGGCAGCGAAAAAACCAGGGCCAAAACCGCCGGCCGCCACGCGGTTATTTTTCCAAGATCCAGACACTTCGCCGCGTAAACAGTCCCCGCCAGCATCGCGGCACTCAGGACATAGCCCGCAAGCACGCTGAACCAAAGCGGCAGATGCGCGCACGGCCGAAGCAGGATCGCCAAGAGCGGCAGGTAAACGTAATTCCATTGGCGTTCCGTTTTGGCATCGTAGATGTCTGTCCCCGCATCCACGGCCTGCGCGGCGCGGATAAAGACGGTCATATCCGTGCGATAAGGCTCTCCGATGGCACCGCGCAGCAGGACGGAAACGCCAAAGGCAATGATAAATACAATCAATGCAGCGAGCAGCGCTTTCCGGTAACGGCTCAAAAAATCATAAGTTCTATAAACAAAAAACATACATTCCTTTGGTGAGCAGGCGGCGTTTTCTCTTCCGTAGTGGCAATTCATGAATTGCCACTACAACGCTCAGAACACAAACGGGCCTGCCTTATTACTCTCTAGCCTTTATTTCGAATGGCATTCGCCATTTTTTCTAAATCTTCCGGCAAAGCCGGCCGTGCTTTTGAAAAATCTAGGTCTGAAGGCTGGTCAATCGGCACCAAGTGCAGATGCGCATGCCGGACCTGAATGCCCGCGGCCATGAGCCCTATCTTCGTGCAGGGTACGGCCGCTTGGATCAAACCTGCCGCGTGCTTGGCAAAAATCATCAGGCGGCCGAGCAGGACGTCTTCCATTTCAAACCAGGCATCGATTTCTTTTTTCGGAATGACAAGCGTATGTCCGGGCCGGATCGGCGAGTCCGACAAAAAAGCCAGAAATTCACTGTTTTCCAAAATTTTGCAGCAGGATTTGCGGCCCTGCAGGATTTCCGTGAAGGCCGTAGGCATCAGGATTTCGGCAATTCAGCAAGTTCTTCCAGCAGCACATCACGCAAAGGACGCGGCGTGCCGTCAGGCGTTTTGAAAAAAATAACCTTCCGGCCCGGATACGAGCGGTAGGCATGTTCACGGATCCAGTTCTCGGCGGGCTGCTTTTTTTTGTAATGCTTGGCGATATAGGCTTTGGCCGTTTTAAGGGCCAGTTCGGAATCATAATGGGAACCATCATAGATCACTTCCGCCGGCGATCCCTTAAAACGGTCCATCAGGAAAATGAGCTTTGAAAGTTCCGACTTGGGCCGTTTCTGATATTGTTTGAAGGCCGCAGAAGTCTGAAGAGGTTCGAGCAGAAAGACGGCGGCGACGGACTCCGCCGCAACCGCTTTCGAAGCCATAAGAAAGAACAATAAAATAAAAACGAATGACCTGGGCAACTTCCCCCCTCCTGCCTCCCCCCGAAAAACACGGGGGGAGGAAAAAGAAACTAACCCTGGGCTCCTCCCCCGTGTTTTTCGGGGGAGGATTAAGGTGGGGGCAAAACACAGAATAAATTTCCGTATAATATTAAAAACTAAAAATCGAGTTTTGGAAATCATGGGAACTATTATAACTTTTAAACACTTCGAGTACAGCATTCGTTAAATCCGGGCGTTATCGTTTGTTTGACAAATCCGGCCCCGGATACAGCCGTTCGAAACCGGTGATCAGCAAATAGGCGATGACATTGCGGTGTTCGCCTTTGTTAAGATCGGCCCTGCCCTTTTGCGACGGAAGCATGCCAAAAGCCGGGTCCCAGGCCCGGACAATAAAGCCGCGGGTCCGGCCTACAACCGGATGGTCCGGTAAACCCGCCAGCCGGAAACAAAGGCCTACCTCCCCAATCACATCGGATTTTGTCCGAGCAAGAATCATGTCCAGATTTTTTTCAAAATAGTCCAGAATCCAGCGAAATTTTTCAGCCGGCACTGTGTGCTGATAATAGCCTGAAGCCGCAATGATCAGGTGCGTGAGCCCATAAATTTTGTTCTCAAAGAGCACGGCGTCTCCGCTGGAATCGGTATTTTGGTGCGCTGCCTCAAACGCGGCCCTGAAATCTTCAGCCGCGCCATCCAGCCCCAGGCCTTCCAGGTAATAAACGTCGTTAGAAATTTCTGAGGCATGATAGCGGATCAACTGTGGATCGAGCAGGTATTTGCGGAAAGGAAAAAGGCGCAGAGTCTCACGCGTCTTTTCAAATACGGGGCCTTCCGTTTTATCCAGCCCAAGGCTTTTTAACTGGAACGCCAGATAAAGCAGGCGGTGCATGACCAGATATTCTGGCACACCTGCCAGAACTTCGCGGCGGCGCAGATGTTTTTCATGATCCGGTTTTGGCACCGGCCCCAGGCCGTCGCTGGCGGCCTGCCGGCGGAAAACGGGGTCTTCGATGCCCGCCGCATAAGTTTTAAAAACAATCTGCAAACGGGCGCCGTAAGCCTGGATTTCATGGAGATAGCGTTCGTCCCCGGTGACGCGATAAAGCCGCAGGACCCAGTGGCCGCGATAAGCCGGTTTTAATTCCTCAAGGCGGCTTTCAAAGAAAAACCGGATGGCTTGAGCCACCGCCGCCGGTTGAGACCCGGGCAGGACTTCTTCGGCATGGGCAGAATCATAACCGGCCGTGGCCACGATGACAACTAAGGCTGAGAGAAGACGTTGGAGTAATTTCACAGAATGCAAATGCCTCAGATGCACGGATTTCCTTGATTCGTGAGATGAATGCAAATGCTACATGAAAAGGGTAGGAAAAAGAAGAAGCCGTTTTCAGAAGTTACTTTTCTGAAAACGGCTTCTCCACAAAGTGGCTCTAACTCTATTCCCCCACCTTAATCCTCCCCCGAAAGGCACGGGGGAGGAAATTAAAGATAAATTCCCTTTCTCTCCCTCTCAAAAAACGTGGGGAGGAACAACAGAATCTCTTTTATTTCTCCCCCCCGTGCTTTCCGGGGGGGAGATTAAGAGGGGGGCTTCGATACAGCGTTACAGGTTAAAGAGCATCTCCGCGTACGTCGGCACGGGCCAAACATCGCTCGGCAGGGTCGCCTCAAGCGCATCAATGTCAGAACGCATATCATTCATGGCCGGAAGGACCTTGTCGCGGTAAGCCTCGGCTTTGGCCAGCGACTCGCTCAGGCTCTGCGCTTTTTTGAGCGCGGCTTCGAGGGTCACCAGCTTTTCGCTTGCGGCTTCGAGATGCGAACTGACTTTGGTCAATACATCTTTCTGCACGGACACCGTTGCGCCGACGGCCTTCAGCTTGCCGATGGTCTCGGCCAGGCGTTCGGTGTAGGTGATGACCGTGGGAATGAAAAGCCGCTTGGCCATATATACCGCGCAAAGCGCTTCGATGTTGGAATGCTTGATGTAGTTTTCAAGATAGATTTCATAGCGGGAATGAAGTTCCTGCCCTGAAAGCACCTTGTACTTTTCGAACAGCTTCACGGCACTGGCGTTGGCCATATAGCCAAGCGCTTCAACCGTCGAAGAGATGTTCGGAATGCCGCGTTTCTTCGCTTCCTTGATCCATTCCGCGGAATAGCCGTTGCCGTTGAAAATTACACGGCCATGCTTTTGGACCGCTTCACGGACAATGGCCGCGCATTCGGCGTCGATGTTCTTTTTGGATTTTTCAAGGCGCGCGGCGATTTCATCCAATGCCTCAGCCACGATCGTATTCAGCACCACGTTCGGGCCGGAGATGGACGCCGAAGAAGGCACCATGCGGAATTCGAACTTGTTGCCGGTAAAGGCAAACGGCGACGTACGGTTACGGTCCGTATTGTCTTTAGGCAGCGGCGGCAGGCTGTCGACCCCGATGTGCAGGAAGTGCTGGCCTTTTGAGGATGCTTTTTTGCCCTTGCCCAAATTGCTCAAAATGTCCGCCAATTCATCCCCCATGAAAATCGAGATGATAGCCGGAGGCGCTTCATTGGCACCTAGGCGCAGGTCATTGCCCGGATTGGCCGCTGAGGCCCGCAGTTTATCGGCGTGGCGATCCACGGCGATCAATACCGCACTCAAAACAATTAAGAACTGCTCGTTGTCATGCGGCGTCTTGCCCGGCTCCAAAAGGTTAATGCCGTCATCTGTCGCAAGCGACCAGTTGTTGTGCTTACCGGAACCATTGACGCCTGCAAACGGTTTCTCGTGCAGCAGGCAAACTAGGTCGTGGCGCAAAGCCACCTTCTGCATGGTTTCCATGACAAGCTGGTTGTGGTCAGCCGCAATGTTCGTGGTCGAAAAAATCGGCGCCATTTCATATTGGGCCGGGGCCACTTCATTGTGTTTGGTCTTGGACTGCACGCCCATTTTCCAGAGTTCGGTGTCCAGGTCTTTCATGAACGCCGAGATTCTGTCTTTGAGCGCGCCGAAATACTGGTCTTCGAGTTCCTGGCCTTTCGGAGCCGGAGCGCCGAAAAGCGTGCGGCCGGACATAATCAAGTCCGGACGTTTTTCGTAATATTTTTTGTCGATCAGGAAATATTCCTGCTCAGGACCGACGGTCGACGTCACGCGCTTCGAGGTTTTGTTGCCGAGCACGCGTAAAACGCGGATGGCCTGTTTGGAAACAGCTTCCATGGAACGCAGGACTGGAGTTTTCTTATCGAGCGCTTCGCCTGTGTACGAACAAAACGCGGTCGGAATGCAGAGTGTCACATTGCCGGCAGCGTCCTCTTTCAAAAACGCCGGCGAGGTGCAATCCCATGCCGTATAGCCGCGCGCTTCAAACGTGGAGCGCAGGCCGCCGCTTGGAAACGAAGAAGCATCCGGTTCGCCCTGGATCAGCTGCTTGCCCGAAAATTCCATGATGACGCTTCCGTCGCTGGTGGGAGAAATAAAAGCATCGTGTTTTTCAGCAGTCTTGCCGGTCAGCGGCTGGAACCAATGCGTGTAATGCGTGGCTCCTTTTTCAACAGCCCAGTCTTTCATCGCATTGGCGACGACGTTGGCCACTTCGGGCTCAAGGCCCGTTCCCTGCTCGATTGTTCTGAGAAGCGCTTTGTAAGTTTCTTTCGGCAAGCGCTCTTTCATCAATTTTTGATTAAAAACATTGGAACCAAAAAGGCGTGTGATATCTACCGTTAACGTCTCGGCCATAAAAGAATCTCCCTTTTCACCCATGGTGATTGAATTCGATATGCACAAACTGTCTGCAGGGCGGACAGTTTAGCGCAACCGCCTGACTTTGTAAATGATCCTTCGCGGAGTTTTCGCGGGTTATTTTCTCATCAAACGGCCGCCGGACCTGCTGCCGCGCCGCTGAATACCCGGCTGCATATGCAAAAACAATGCCTAGATGCGAAAAACGAGATTTACGGGGCGATTTCAGGCAGCGGGGGCTTCTTCAGGGGGCAATTTTGTTGTTTTTGAGGGGTTTTTGACATTTTTGTGCTCTTCTAATCCCCGTTTTCGAGCTTTCTTGCCAACATACCGCCAATGCCAGGGCTCAAACCCGATCCCCTGAGGGTCTTTTTTGGGAAAGGAAAGTTCGAAACCATAAGCAGGTCCGTGCTGCAGCAGCCACTGGTATTCTTCAAGGGTTGCAAAATCCTCGGAATTTTGCTCGCCGCTAATGGCCGTTTCATTGATGAAATCCAGGGCTTGCCGCTTCGGATTGCCGTGCTCGCTATAGCCGGGAAAAGCGTTCCAATGGGCCGTTTCACGCACGGAATAATCGTGGTTCTGAAGATACGACAAAAACAGATAAAGCTGATAGGCGGAAGAGCGGTAAGCCGATTCAATATACAGCCGCTTGCCAAGGTCTTGCTGCATCGCATCCATCATGAGAATATAAGCTTTGTAGACCTTTGGCGGTACATATTGCGTGGGAATGACAAACGGCTTTCCGTCTTTGCGCAGAGTTTGATTTTGCACGGCTTTCAATTCGATCTTACCGTCGGCTATGCCATGCCAATGCGTTTGGATGCCTGCCTTGATCGGATCAAATTTTTGAAATTCACGCACAAAAGCACGTTCATCTTCGGCCAGCGGCGCATAGAGCTCGTCAAAACGAAGAGTGGCCAGGGTTTCTTCGGCTTCGCGTGCCTTAATCATAGGCGCTAGCTTTTGTAGAATGACTTTGACCTGCTGAATTTGATTCTCAGGCAGGCGCTCCAGAACCAGTTCAGCCCGCGCCGAGGGACCACCGCCCGTAAAAATAGCCGCCGCGACTAAAAAAAGAAACCCCGCACTTTGAACTCGTATGAGACCAAAGTACGGGGCGACCACTTTCAACAAAAAGCGATGCTGTTAAACTCTGTAACTTCGGTGTTACTGAGCAGCGGCAGCTTCTTGACGCTGCTTCATGCGGATCTTGGCAATATTCGCGGCAGCTTTCAGGGCCTCCGGATTTTTAGCCAAGGCAGCAATGTTACGCGCCACGGCTTTTTTATCGTCAGCGCTAGGCTGATTGGCAGCCATTTTATCGTCATCATCATTCATGCCGTACGAATCCCAAGAATCTTCGGCCGCAAAAGCGCTTCCTGTTAAACAAAGCATGCCTAAAAGAAAAAGAACAAGACTCTTCTTCATGGTGAACTCCCTCTTGCTTTTTGTTGTTTGTGGTTGTGGTCGAGACGCCAAAATAATATCTATTTATAACAGGCTATTATTCTGACACTTAAAAGATAACATACTTTAAGAAGATCGGCAACAACCCAAAATGGTTGAGCCCAACCTCAAGCCTGTTCTGAGGGCAATTCCAGGCTTTTCATGGCCGGAAGGGCCTGTCCGGTCAACCCTTCCAGGTCGCCATAGAGCCCCGCCGTATTGGCCACGACCCGTTCAATCTGCTTGGAGCGGCTGGCCCAAATTTTCTGCATGGCCCGCTTTTCAGCTTCCAACTCCTCACTCAAAGATCGAAAAGTCTCCAGAATCGCTTCCATGCGGTTCTTAAATTCCGTTCCCGTCAGATAGTCAAACAGGGCTTCCATTTTTTCAGTCCGGCCGCTCTGTACTTTGCGGGTCCGTTCAACCTGGATCAGGATCACACGCAAAGCAAGGGCAAGACTAGGAGCGGAGGGAATATCCGTGACCCAGACTCCGTCGATTTCCCTGAAATGATGAAACCCCTGCGGCAACGTGGCGGAAACAAGAATCGCCAGGTCGGCTTTCGCTTCAAGCTTGTCGTCTTTCAATTTTTGAATCCAGCCCGGACTCCATTTGGCACGCTTGGCTTCCCATAAAATTTTTCCGCATTCGTGTCCGGCCTGCGTCATCACACACTGAAGAATATCGCCGCCATGCGTCCCCTTGGGCACGGGCTGAATGGCATCAAAGGGAAATTCGCGGCGCAGCAAGTCTTCCAATTCCACTTCCAAAACTTCCCCCTGCAGCTGCTGCGAGCCCTGCTCGGATTTACGTTTCAGTTCATCGATCGTGCGTCGCATGGATTCGATCTGCTGGTCTTTTTCCGCTTCGCGCAGGCGATGAGATTCTTCGTACTTGAGGGCGGTCTGTTCTTCGATTTTGCGTTTCTCGCTGTCTAAGCGGCGGGCCATCTCAAGTTCTAAATTTTTTTCGCGGTCTTCGAGATCGCGTTTTTCACGGCGCAGGTCCATTTCTTTTTTCTCAGCATCCGCAAGACGTCGTTCTTTTTGCGCCAGCACTTCGCGGATCTCGGTCAACTCAAGACGCGCTTCTTCCGATGCCTGAGCGCGGGCTTTTTCTTCCAACTGTTTGCGGCTTTCCTGCAGCTTCAGCCGGAAAGCTTCTTCGCGTTCTTCCTGTTCGCGTTGGAAAGTTTCACGGCTTTTAAGAATTTGGGCGTCAAAGTCGCGGCGCAGGCGGGTCTCAATGTCCTGGTAAAGCGCCTGGGACAATTCGACGGATTTCCCGCAATGCGGGCATTTGATTTTTTCTTCTGCCATAAGGCCTCCGGAAGGATAACGAGGCCCCTATGATACCAGAGAAGCCCCTGAGAAACCATGGTCATCCCTGCCTCTGTGCGGCAAAATAGAGACGGCGATGCGCATGTCTGTTGGCCCTGTGAGACCTCGCAACCGGCGTTACGCGGCAGACTTGGCGAGTTCGCTGGCTTTAATTTGAGTAATAAATTGCAGCAGGCTTAATACCTTGTCCTGAGCCACATTGACGGATTTTTTGCCCGCAGGCGCCAGAATATCCGAGAGTTTTTTCACCTGTTCAGCACTCACCGTTTCGCCTAAGTTGCGAATAAGTGCCGCCTGCAAACGGTCTCCGAACCGGGTCGAATCCCCGGCCGCTACGGCTGGGGCAACACCCGCTTGAGTCTGGCTGGTTACCGTTTTTAAATTCAACCGGTCTGTCTCACTAAGATTCTCTAATTCGGAACCCTCAAGTTCACGCACACCGATCTCGGAAACAAACGGATTGGCAGAAGCCGCCGCCAGACCGGGCACCAGAACCGGCATATCCGACTGTCCAAACGCTAAAGCCGCGCCCGTAATTTCGCCTGTTGTTTCGACCGACTCACCGATGCGGATATCAGAACCAATGCCCGCACGCTTCATCGC
>JAHFHF010000039.1:0-4890 GCA_023247055.1 Candidatus Omnitrophota bacterium | reverse complement strand
TCTTCAGATTTGCCTGTTTAATCAAGTCTGCCACGGCCTCGGCCGTATTCGCTATTGTTAAGAGATCGGAATCGCTCAGTTTCACCCCCATCGCAAATCCATCCTCCAATTTCAAACTAATCACGGCTTCAACCACACTGCGCAGATAAATTTCAACCGCCTCGGCGGGGATGTTCGTACTAGGCGCAACTGACTTTTGCACAAATGCCACGACCTTCTGACGAATAATGTTCGCAATCACATTAAAATCCACAGCATTCCCTTGCTCCGCCGCTTGCTTGCGCACAGCTTCAAGCTCTTCCGCCAATTCACTCCAAAGCTGTGTTCCCTCCAAAACATAAGCCGCCAATTGGCGTGCCGGCACGTCAAGGGCCCTCAGCAACTGCGGATCCACATCCGCAAGCCGCAGTTCGCTCCTCGCGATTGGAATCTCCTTAGGTTTTTTATCCAAACTGTTCAGGTCAAGCGCCTGCTCAGCCAAAAGTGTTTCAGAACTAGGCACAACAGGCGGCTGGTCAGTCTGTCGCATTTCGGAGCGCAGAGCAGCCTTGGGAGGTATTCCCTCTGAAACAGCAGGAGAACCTGCGGGTTGGGACTGAGGTAAACGCGCAGGGGGCTCCGCGGGCGAAGCTTGATTCACAAAGCGACTCAGTTCCTCGGATGGCTCGGAAATAAACCGCAATACATTCTGCGCCTGCTCGACAGATATGTGAATTTTGCTTTTTAGTGCATTGAAAGCGGTCAGAGAACCTTCTCTATCTGCAAAATTCATAGCCTCCTTTGAGGCAGCTAATTGGTTGTCAATAAAGTCATAGACAAGTTTCGGAACTGTCTCGATTTTTATGCCTCCCAGCCCCCGCGATGCCGGTTCTTCCGGGAATCTTGCGAGTAAAATGCGATTCTCGCCATCACGCAGATAAATCTGCCATTTGCCTTGCGTTCCAAATTGATACTCGAACACCTTCCCGGAAATTTCAAAATCCAAACCGGCGGAATACGAGTCCTCACGGACCCGATTCGTGAAAAATAAATTCACTTCAGCCTCCGGATTTTCAAGAACCATCGCCAACAGCGCCATGTAATAGACATGCATGACACCGTATAAATTCAGGGGGTCAATATTCAAAATATGATTACCCTCTGCGCGTACCAAAAAATTCGATAAGTCATCCCCGCTGCCGTAAACGTCAGTTCGAACATCCGTTAAATCTGCGCCATAGGGTTTGAGTGTCGCCGCTTGAATATTACTTTGAATTTTTTCCGCGGCCTCCAATGGGGCATTGAGTGCAGGAAACGAGCGGCGATCATTACGAAGTTTTCTAACAGCCCCTGCAGCCGGCAGGGAACCGCCCACTTCTCTGGCGATCTTTTCACCCAAAGGCTCCCCTTCCTGAAAGGATCTGACCAAAGCATACTGGCCCTTGAGTTCACCCTCCTTGATTTCGACCGTTTCATCAATGCCCGCAACAGACAGCCCGTCCTCAACAAGTTTCTTATTGACCCCCGTTAAAATTTCAAAAACCTCTTTTTCAATTTGCACATCCTGAAGATAAAAAATCTTGGCGATTTTTTTCTTATCACTGCTCTGGTAAATTACCGCCTGACTACCGTTCGTATTAAATTTTGTAAACGTTTCTCCCTTGATGGTAATGGTATCGGGCCACGCCGCCCGTTCTGGAACAGCTTGTTTACTGTCCGCTTGCCGCACTTCCGACCGGCTTGCTGATTTGGTTCGAGCGGGTATCGCCAAGCGCACGATGGTTCCGTGCTCACTCTCCGATTCTTCAACCCGTTTTGTGGTAATGCTCACAGTTCCACCCAATTGAGCCAGATAGGAATGAATAGCCTGCAGACCTTTGCCTTGCCCTGCTCCCTTGGTGCTAGACAGGCCTTCAGCGCTTACTCCTGCGTCCACCCCAGGGCCATTGTCCGAGGCTTCAATGATCAACTGGTCAGTCAATTCATCAAGACGGGCCTGAATCGTGATTGCAGGTGCGCCGCTCACGTTTCGCCCTTGAGCCGCGTTAGTATAAATTTCGCTTAATGCCGTCCTTAAAGTTTCTGCATACGCCTGGGCCGCTTCAAGGTTCTGCTGAAAAGGCCGGAAAGTTCCTCCGGGCTCAGGGCGAATCACCTGGTCATAAGCCCATAAATCCTGTGCCGGCAATTCCAATTTGAACTGCATGGAATATCCTAACATTGCATGTAATGCCACGCTTTCGCGCAGAATCTCTGAGATGTTAACGGCTTGGGTCACACGTACATCCCCCTGCTGCATTTCGGAGCGGGAGGCTGCGGGGACGGAAACCCTCGTCCGTTGCGGCACCACTAGGTTCAACTCAGCCAAATCCTCCAGAAAAGCAGGCAGGATCGTATTGATAAAATACCCGGAGGTAATTCTGGCGTCTTTTCCCGTCAAATCACGGTACTCTACGCCAAGCCGCCGCAAGGTGTTACGGTAAACCAATGACAGTTTGACGCCAGTTGCAAAAACCTCATAGGTTCGGTCGTCATAGCGGGGAATAGCTGAGGAGGCCAGATAATTGGAATAAAGCACCTGATCAATGGACGCTCTCAGCGAGTCTATAGCGCGATCGGAACGAGTCTGGATGATGCGCTGAATCTTTGCTTGAAGGTGCCTGTTCTCACGCACTTCAGTTTTTTCTGCATCCGTAAAAGATATTTCGCCCCGGCCATAGGCATCTGGCGACAGCAGTACGTTGAAACGCGGGTCTACGGTAAAACGTTTGTCTGCATAAACCAAACCCATCACGAGGTACCCTCTGACATCACTCACAAGTTTTTGATCAGTAAATTCGATAAATTCAATCGGGTCAACTGGCACTCCGATTTCTTCTAAAATATCCCGATAATTCTCAAGGAAATCTTTCAACGCCCCGGGGTCATAAACAACAAATGAACTTCTTCCTTCCCCCGACTCGACAATGATTTGTTTCAACCCCTTTTGCTGCACCCATATATTTAAACTCTCAACAAGCTTTTGCGGAGAGCTGCTGGACGTATCCGCGCGGATGTATTCCAAAGGCAAATATCCCAGCGGTTTTCGAGGCCCCACTGCAAGCAGGCTGCTTTCCAAAAACCCTTTAAATTCCTGATCACGAATAACCACTTTGTTTTCAGCCAAATTTTCAAAAAATCCACGCATTTCGGACCTGCCCGCCGGAACTGCGACAGAGGCGGGGGTGGCGGTGGCGGCGACCACCGCTTCCGGCTGTTCGCGAAGTGTGCGGTTTTCAGAAGCGGCGAGGCCCTTAGGGGTAACATGGGAAGTACTGGCTAATCCGCCGGGCAGCAATCTTTGGGGGACACTCGCTCCCGTCAGACTTGCAACCGCAAAAGTTTGGGCCATGGAGGGCTGGAAGAGTTTGGCGATGTTGGGTGCGGTGAACTGGCCCTGGGCATCGAGTTTTTTCAGGTCTTCGAGGAATTTGTCCACCTGGGCCAGGCGTTTTTTGATGGCCTTGTCCTTCTCATCGCCGCTGAGTTCATCGATAAAACGGGTATAGTCACCCGCTTTTTCGATGCGGCCTTCATCGGACAAGTCACGGATGATTTGGTCACGCCAATTCTTAAGCAGTCGCGGGTCTTGAGGGATGGCTCTTGAGTTTTGTTTTTCCTCAAGACTCACGACTGACAACTCACGACTTAGCCCCAACAAGCGATCACGGGTGCCGCGGATGAAGGCGTTGTACAAATTGACCTTGCCGTTTTCAACTTCAAAATAATTTTTCCATGAAAAGTCGCCGCGCATCTGGGCGCGGTAATGGCTCTCATCCGGCAGGTTCTTGATCGCGGGCATCACGAGCGCGTAGGAAATCCCTTTTTCTTTGAGCAGGCTGCAAAGCCCGTGCGCGTGAAAACCGCCGGCCACCATCACGGCGGCATGCCCCGCGGTCCTGCTTTTTTCCATTTGCGCCTTCAGATTTTTAAGAAAAATATCATCGCGTTGTTCAGAATTTTTATAAAAGGCAAAATGCGGTTCAAAAAGCGTTTCCAGAGGGGTCATTTTTTGTCCGTCGACCGTCCAGTTTCCGTCTCGGCGCATCTGCTCAAACTCCACCCAATCCTCATGGCTGATCTCGAGTTTGGCCATTTTTTCAGCCAGCCACAGGCGGCGGTCGCGCCGGTCGAGTTCGCGGTCTTGCTCGTTCTGAAAAAGAGAGGCCTTCACACTTTGGCCGTAACGTTCAAAATCCGCAAACAACTTTGTGCCTTCGATATCACGCATGCTTTTCTCTTTTTTGACGAACCCCAACAGCTGATCGCTAACCTGAATACGAATGCCTGCTTTGTCCGCGACGTCTTTGATGGCGAGCGCAAAGGCCTCGGCGCTGATCTGCGAGGTTTGAAACTGCTGCTTCTTGCCTTGAAACTGGCTTTGCAGAGTTTTTGTTTCCGCGGAAGACACTGCTATTTTAAAATAATTCTCAACCTTGGCGGACAGAGTCCGCACTTCAGCCCCTACCGGAGGCATGGACTGGCGTGTCGGCCGCCTTGTTGAGGCGGACCGCACTTCAGCCGTTGAGTCTTTTCCGCCGCTGCCTTGTTTTTCTTTTTTACCCTGCTCCAGCAGCAGCGCAAGTTCCGATCCTTGCTCCGGGGTTTTGACGGCGGCAAGAACTTCCAGCGTTTTTAAAAAGTCATTCTGGTTTTCCCGGAAATCGAGCAGGGCTTGATCCACTTTCTGTAAGGCGGGCGAATAATGCGCTTTTTTGCCGTCCTGCAGTTGTTTTTTGAGAGGCGTTATCACAGCAAAAATGCCTGCCTCTTTTTGCAGGGCCGCCAGGTAAAACTCGAGCGCGTTTTCGTAGACCGGCCAATCTTCCACGCCCTGAAAATTCAAGCGCGACCCGGCCGCAGAATTATCCT